>JAGXLK010000109.1 GCA_018334735.1 Planctomycetota bacterium
TTGTATCTCTATTGGCAGAGTCTCTAAGGGCTCAGAGGCAATTTCTTTGGCCATCTTGACGTGGGCGTTGTTTGCAGCCTCTGAAACTCATTTGCGTCAGGATCATATCGCCACAGCTGCCAATAGTCACGCGGCTCAGACCTTTTTTTTAGACGAACGGGAAGCGGATTCATCGGCCAGTGTTCATTCCGGTCATACGTCACCAGATACTTAATCTTGTTTTCACGGACAAAGTTGCATAATCCTTTTCTGCTGGAAGCAGAATCCATTGAAACGCGGTAATACACCGACTGAACTCGCAATCCAGTGAAACAAACAACTATTGGCAGAGTTTTATCCGCCTGCGCTGCCACAACCGGCCCCGTTTCGTGATTTTTAAGATATCGCACGACTCCGAGAAGATCGCCCCAGGCACCGTGCCTGTAAATCGAATAAAAATTGGGAGATCGGGCCACATAAATATTCCCGATCAGAAGGGGTAAATTGCACCCGAGAAAAACCAATATTCCGAAAATTGCCAGAGACTTTTCAGGTATACGCTCGATTTTAGAATGAAGGTAAAGACCGATTCGATGCAAACCAACCAGTGCAACGACAAGCAAAAATGGTGCTATTGCAATACCATATCGTCCAAGAGTACATTTATATCCCATTCTTACTGCCACGGGAAAAAGGAATAAAGGCGTCGTGCTCACAAGTACTTGGCCTTTCCTCCACAGCGCAACGGAACCGACAAGTAGCAAGAAAACAAAAAATATTCCCAAAAGTAATCCAGCCGGATATCCAAAGAGGAAGGTCGCTGCAACCTGCAAGGGCGCAATTAATATCAGTGTAAGCCAACGAGGGTACTGCATTATCCGTTCGGGGAGCCTCGAAAAAAGCCCCCGGGAATAAATACCATCTCGATATCCATATTGTTGCGGACTCGCTGAGATTTTATGAACTTCTTTACTGGTGTTCGACGTGCCCCGAAATCGGTGATAACTCGTCCAACTGTTGTAACAGATCAAACATCCCAGAAGTACAACAACCACCAGCAAGGCAGCTGCAATCTTTTTTATCCAAGAACGGTTGGTCTTATCTCCAAATAGCAATGCCAACGCGAAAGGTAAAATCCAGGCGAACGCCAGGACTTTCGTCCAGAAAGCAAGCCCGAGCATCATCAACATCAGGCAAAAGTAAATTGTCGCCCGATTACCTTCTTCTTTCTGGTAGCGAAGCAGAAATAAAACGGACAAAGTGGAAAACAGAAAGAATGGACATTCGGCAATAAGCGCATTTCCGAACTCAAAAATCCAGAAAATCTGGGCACTCAGAAGGACAAAAAAGCCAGAGGGCAAGGGGCACATAAAGAGTCTGAAAACAAAATACAAAGTGATCAGTGAGCAAATCGCCAGCACAAATGAAAATACATTCAACCAGAGAAAACTGTTAGATATTCCGGCGGCACCGGCAAAAAGGAAAGAAGCAACTGGAGGATATTTGTTATGAGGGACATCGTTAAAAGTATACCCATTCCCCTGTACAACATTCCGCGCCAAAGTTAAATAAGTCGCTGAATCCGGTGTAACATGCCAGAAAGGATTGATTAAAAGACCATAAGACCCCAGAATAAGAAACATAACGACCATTACAAACAGGCGAGGATGCCGTCGAACAATGGCAGGCATTAATTCCGGGTCAAGATTTGCATCAGGGGCCGCAGTAGTCAGGCGGCCTTTCAACTTACCCAAAAAAGTAACCATGTGCTGACGTAGGGTTTTCTGCACGATTGCAATTGCCCCAAGCTTTTCGGTGTAAACTAAGCAACAGAGGTTTCATTTTACCCCGTCGCTATCCTCACTCGATGCGACTGACCGCACATAATATCCTCCGAAAACCACACACGCAAAGTCAGAGGTCATTATTTCCCGGGTAGACCCCCAATACAAATGTCAAGGTCCCGATTGGTAGTCCCTTTGCTGACACGTTGAAATTTGCAACAGATAAATCCATAGTCTTCCTTCATCCCAAACGATATCTTTGCCTGTACTTGTGGAGCCCCCCCTGAAACTGACTTGCGCAACTGATTGGTTGCGTCGGGGTTAGGGCTCGCTTCAACTCCGCCACCAACTTGCGGGCAAGTTAATAATTTATGAAAATGATGAGGGTAAAATAATTAAATTTGCCTGTATACTCTGCTGGAGTAACTATCAACCAGGGACCGCATCAGACCTGCGGGACGGAAGCGCTCTTGCTAAAAACGGTTGACATGAACGTTTTGCAGGCTATAGCAAAAGGTCAAACTCTGAATGGCTTTCTTATTCAAAACAGACTTTCGCCCGAAGGAGGTCGGCAAATTGATTCGTAAAAGGGCCTTATTGATCTCTTTGTTTGGCAATTTTTTTCAACCGCTACTGGGTACCCAACGCAGCGTCGGAAGCGGACTTTTCATCTTGTTCATGTTCGCCTTGGCGGTAACAGCCGCTGCCTCCGAGGCGGGATTGACTCTCGTTAAGAATGGAAAATCCAACGCCGAGATCGTCATCCCTTCTGACGCGCCGCAGGCCAAGCAAGCGGCGGCAGAACTGCAGAAATATGTCAAGAAAATGAGCGGTGCGCAGTTACCCGTAATTGCCGAAGGCAAAGAAAAAGGCGAACCTATAACAATCCTGGTGGGTCATACCGCAGCGGCCAAAAAGTTGGGGGTAAACATCCCCTCGGGCTACGACCCTTCCATCCGCCCCGACTACGGCGAGGAAGAGGGCTATGTGCTCAAAACAAAAGGCAAAAAAGTCATCATAGCGGGAAATTCAGAGGGGCCATACCAGGGGACCCTCTACGCAGTTTACGCGTTTCTGGAAAAACTCGGGTGCCGCTGGTATTTCCCGGGAGCCTGGGGTGAAGTGGTACCAAAAAACAAAACGGTCAGCATCCCGCCGCTTGACATTGAAAGGCATCCGGATTTCGCGATTCGCGACGCCGGGATCAAAGCCTACGGAGACAATTGGAAAACGAAAGTTGGGTTCAGCAATCGCAACCTCAGTTACCCACTTGTCGGCGATGGTTTTCTCGGGTATCTCGTTCCTCCCGATGAATACTTTGAAGAACATCCCGAATATTTCGCCATGGGTAAGGACGGCAAACGCCACCGGGGACGTCATCCGCGACACACGATGCTCTGCCTGTCCAACGACGAGATGTATGAGGAAGCGGTGCGCAATCTTAAGCTCGCGTTTCAGGGCAAGAAAAAAAGCATCCGTTGCGCGGGTGAGAAAGGTTTCGGCATCAGTCCTCCGGACGGCCAGCCGTTCTGCTATTGCGAATCATGCCTGGAGGCCAGTCAGAATTTTCATTATCCAAAATATTTCCCCGAGCGCATGATGAGCGAGGAGTACTTCGGCTTCGCAGCACGCCTGGCACGCGAATTCCCGAAAAAATGGACGTCGACAATGGCCTACTCGTTGCGCGTAATGCCACCGCAGGGCGTCGAACTGCCGCCAAACGTTACGGTTAACGTCTTCCCCATTACCACATGTGCCCTGCATGCGGGCACAAATCCCGGTTGCTGGCGTCGACAGGAAACCCTGAAGATTATCTCGGGCTGGCGCGAGCTCACACCACATGTGGTTGTGCGGCATTACGTCCCGGGACTCCTTTCGGTTTATGGAGCCGGTCAGCGGGCCGTTGTGCCGGAGCGTGACTCGGCTGTGTTTGGCAGGGAAGCATCTGTCTTGAAGGAGATGGGCGTTAAAGGATGCACGGCAGCAGCCTGGGGCAACGCTGGCAAATCCTTTATGGCAACCTGGCTAAGCTATTACATCCGCGGAAAGCTTACCTGGGATGTCGACACCGATGTTGATGGGCTCAAAAGAGATTTTTACACGAAATTTTTTGGACGTGAAGCAGGCCCGCATGTGCGGCGCTGGTGGGACGCCTGCGAAGACGCACTCGGCCGGTCCACCTGCCATGCTCACGAGGACTGGGTGGCAGTCAAGCACATCTACACTGTCCCTTTCACGAAAAAGATCCACAAACACGTCGAGGCCGCTACCAGAGCGAAAGCCAGTGCCGAACAGCGGGAACGTATCAAAGCTTTCGCCCTCATCGCGGACCATCTGGAGGCATACGCAGCTATGAATGAAGCCATCAGCCGGCTCGACTACTCCAGCGCAATTAAAGCTTCGGAACGTATGGTCGAAGACGTGCGCAAGCTCAACGAGATTTACGAGTTTTTTGGCGCGGGCAACCCGTCGAAGAAACAGACCAAAGAGCTTAAAACAATCGCCGCCAAAGTTGATGGGAACAAGGGCTCTCTGGTCGCACCACTGCCTCTGAACATGAAATTTACCCGCGACCGGTTCAACGAAGGGGTGCTCGCGGAATGGTATGAGCCAGGCTTCGACGCCTCCGCCTGGGGCAGTAAAAACACCTTTCTGACATGGGATCAGCAGGACGAACCCGAGGACGCCAAAGGTCACGATTACGATGGTTATGGTTGGTATCGCGCCGAGATTGACATCGACAAAAAATGGGCCAACAAGCCGATGCGGCTCTATGTTGGCGGAATCATCAACGAAGGCTGGGTATGGGTCAACGGGAAATATGTGGGCCATAAGAATCATAAACTCTGGTGGGGTCGACCGCATGAATTCGACATGGAAATAACGGAGCTGATTGAACCCGGACAGAGAAATACGGTTGCGATTCGCGTCTTCAACGACGCGGAGATCGGGGGACTTTACCGAAGGGGTTTCATCTGGGCGCCGAAAGAAGGCAACAAATAGCCATTGAGCCAGGACTTCAGTTGTCTCACGGCTTATCAGTCCCCCTGAATTGAACGCAAAACTGGCTGCAATGCTGAATTATGGTCGAGCCGCGGGGCTGATTCGCTTGATCTCTCATGCACCTTGCTTCCCTCCGGCTTGTCTACAACCCGGGTGCCCCGTATGATTTTTGCTTTCTTGCTGACGGAAACACGAGTGCATTCAGAAGGAGTTCCCCATGAACTGGGCTGCCATTTTTGACTGGGACGGCGTCATTGTCGACTCGTCCGATTTTCACGAGCAGAGCTGGGAACGCCTGGCCGAGAAAGAGAACAGAATCCTCCCGGAAGGGCATTTCAAAAAAGGTTTCGGCATGCGAAACGAACAGATCATCCCCGAAATCCTCGAGTGGACCAGCGACCCCGAGGAAATCGCCCGGCTCTCAAATCGGAAAGAGGAACTGTACCGGGAATTGATCATTGAAAAAGGCATCTCTCCCCTGCCCGGTGTCGAAGACTGGCTGCAAGAACTACAGGTCAATGACATCCCCCACGCCGTGGCCTCCTCCACCGAACGGCTCAACATCACCACCAGCCTCGATGTGATGGGGATGAAACAGGAATTCGACGCCGTGGTGGGGGGCGAGGATGTCGAAAACGGCAAACCCGACCCCGAAGTGTTTTTGACAGCCGCCGAGAAAGTTGGCACACCGCCCGCACAATGCGTGGTGTTCGAAGATGCTCACGTGGGCATTGAAGCGGGTCTGGCGGCCAACATGAAAGTGGTGGCGCTGGCGACGACGCATCCGGCGAACACGCTGCAAGACGCGGATATCGTGGTGGCGTCGCTGGCCGAACTGCCGTTTCAGACGGTGGTTGATTGGTTTGAGTGAATCCGTCGACCGGCAGAGAAAAAAGAAAAACAAATAACTGCGCCCTCGCACAGATTCGACTTTCAGCTCCGAGGAATCTTCTTCGATAGAGCGTCATGAGCCCGGTTAGCCCGCCGGAATATGTGTTTAGCCAAGAAATACCGCTCCTTGGGTCATTGCGAGCCCATCGCAAGATGGGCGAAGCAATCTCGTCGTTTTGTTGGCCCAACAGCGAGATTGCCGCGGCGCTCCGCTGAGCGGAACGCCTCGCAATGACATTTGTGAACCTGGACGGCTGATGTAAACGCGTACCCGCCGGAGGCGGGCGTTTCAGAGATAGCCCGGGATCAGGCTCTGTCTGAAAATGCGGATCTGGATTCGAGCGGCTGCATTTGCGGCCACGAACGAGTTCGTGCGATCCGCTCCATTACCAGACCCTCATCCTCAACCCCGGGCTCGCCCGCTCCGCGGGGCCGCCCGGGGCTACCTCTGAGGCGCCCGCGTTGCGGGCTCAACGACTGCCGGGCCGTTGGCGCCACTTGAAGGGCTGAAAGCCTGGCACACACTGGTACGGATGAGGGGTCGTAAACGACTGAAATCCTCTTATTAATACCCTCGTTAAAATGGCTGCAGCCGCGGGGCCCCCAACATGTTGTGCTTCTCCATAACCCAGGCCTGCGTGGTCTTTCAGACCACTTCACCCCGGGCTACAATGAATCGGCCTTTCAGGCCGGAAGAAAAAGCATATTAATCCTTTCTCACATCCTTATGTTACTTGTACAGGACCGCTTAGCCTTTCTTATCAATCGCCGACAATCTGCCGAACGGTAAAGACGTTGGAAGACTGCTCCAAAGCCGCTTAACGCACCCGAATTGCTCTTTCTCCCGGTGCCCCCTCAATAAAGACAAGTCTTTTTGCCACCCCATCACGCCATCGCAGTTGGAGAACCGTTTTGTTTCTCTCAGCCTTCAGCTTAACCGTGTCTACTCTGGAACCCTCCCGGTGAGGTTCCAGCACCGTTACGAATCGGGCAGAACGACCTTCCCGGCGCGTGAAAATGGAATCGACAGGACGCCCTCTCACGGCGTTCCAGCAAATGCCCGTCCTGGCCGTATAGACAAGATCCGCGTCCCGACCGCTCTGCCAGAGATTGACTTTCACCCCTTCCCGTCTCCACTTTGCCTGGACAGGGCGACCTCCAAAACCCACAGGTTCAAGCAGATCGGCGTAGCTTCCCTCATCAAAACCTTCCAGCGCGCGGTTCTCCTCAAGGGAGGTCCGCGGCTCAAATTCGCCCATAAAATGCCAGACCTGCTCGTAACGGTGGGGCTCATGCGAACGAAGCGCGTCCGCCACAACCACTGCCCCATTGACAAGCACGACGTGGCGTCGCCACTTAACGCCCGGATAAATTCCTTTCACTTCCGCGCAAAAAGCCTGGTAATCCCGATTAATTTGCCAGCATATCAGTCTCCCCCCACCACGCAACTGATGTTTGCCATCGACAACGATCCCC
>JAGXLK010000110.1 GCA_018334735.1 Planctomycetota bacterium
CGAAAACTCCACGGCTATCTGGGCGCCGTCAGCCAGGTCGACCATTCGGTGGGTTTGATGCTGGATTGGCTGAGAGAAAATGAGATCGCCGAGAACACGATCGTTGTCTACGGGAGCGATCACGGAGATTACGCGGCGGAACACGGAATCATGGAGAAAGCCCCCGGAATCTGCGCCGATGCCATCACGCGGATTCCTTTCATCTGGCACTGGGCGGGCCATTTTGAATCGGGTCATGAGGCCGATGAGGTTGTGGAGACCGTGGATATGGCGCCCACGCTCTGCCGTCTGGCAGATCTGGATTCGCTGGAGACCTTCGACGGGAAAGATATTTCGCCCCTGCTCGAAGGCGAAAACCAACAAATCCACAAAGTCGGCGTCACGGAATTTGCCTGGTCGAAGAGCGTTCGCAAAGGAAAGTGGCGGTTCGTCTACTACCCGCCGGAAATGTTCGAAGCAGAGTATCCGGATGGATTTGGCGAACTGTATGATCTGCAAGAAGATCCGTGGGAGATGAAGAACCTCTATTTTGAGCCGGAATATCAGGACAAGGTCAGGGAACTGCAGGGCGATCTGCTCCAGTGGTTGATCGTTACCACCCGTCCGACGACCGTGCATACGGCTCCCAATTGGAACAGTCCCCACTCTTACACACGCTACAGCCACACGGTGGGGGAGGATTGGAAGTTGCCCTGGGAGAAAATTCGCGACTCGCGCACGCAGAACTATCTCTGATCCCGGGACAGAAGGAAGCGCAGAAAGGGAGCTGTTGAGATGTCTGAACAGAGAGAAAACGCTGAGCGCCCGAATGTGATTCTGGTGTACACAGATCAGCAACGCTATGATACGCTCGGTATCAACGGGAACGACCTGATCCAGACGCCGAATCTTGATGCTTTCGGGCGCTCTGGTGTGCATTTCCGGCAGGGGTATGTCAACAGTCCCATTTGCTTGCCGAGCCGGGTTGCCCTTTTCACCGGCCGTTACACCCACACGAACCGCAGCTACCACAACGGGGCTTTTATGTCGAGCCGCGAAGATGACATGGCCACTGCTTTTCGGGAGGGCGGTTACACGACGGCCCTTATCGGGAAAGATCATTGTTTTGGCACCTGGGAGAAGAGTCGACTGCCGCGATTTTTCGATCATCTTTACACGGGGCATCATCTCAATCTCAATGACGCACCTCCGGAAATTCGGGACCGGTTGAGTGAGGTCCGTGACGGAACAATGCAAGTTCCCATGGCCGACAATCCGCTGGACCCTGACCAGGATATAACGGGGTTGCTGTTTGCCGACGCGCGGGAATATCTGGAAGAGCAGTCCGGGAAAGGCGACCGGCCTTTTTTCCTCTGGCTTTCGATTCCCGACCCTCATCCGCCGTATATGGTCTGCGAACCCTACTCGGGCATGTACGATGATCTGGAAATGCCACGGCCGGCCTGGCGGGAAGGGGAAATGGCGAACAAACCCTACCGCCAGCAACTCGTCGTCGAGTGGGATCGGTACAACCGGGATTATCCGGGCGAAGAGATCGACAGACTTCGTTGCCTCTACTGGGGCATGGTCAGTTACATTGACGATGAGTTTGGGAAATTGATGCAGACGTTGGAAGGGACCGGTCTTGACGAGAACACCATCGTGATTTTTACGGCCGATCACGGGGATTATATGGGCGATCACCGGATGATACGCAAAGGTCCTCACGTTTATGAATCGCTGGTCCATGTGCCGCTTATCGTGCGTTGGGCGAATGAGTTCCCGGCCCGATCGACAGACGCGCTGGCCTGTAACGTCGATATTTTCCCGACCCTCTGCGATCTGTGCGGAGTGGAACAACCGGAAGGAGTGCAGGGGCGCAATCTATCGCCTTTGCTGCGAGGAGATAAAGAAACCGTCCGTGATGCTCTTTTCTTTGAACATGGCTTTCCGGGCCAGCCGGTGCAACCCGGACAGCTGACAGATGAAGAATACGCTGAGCTCAAGGATGATACCGGTCACCATCTGTGCCGAACCATTTCGCGGGGACGGTGTCGGGGCGTACGCTGGAGTGATTGGAAATACGTGTACAATCAGGGGGATGTTGACGAACTCTACGATTTACGCGAGGATTATGAGGAACTTTTCAACCTTGCCGATCTCCCCGAATATGAGGAGATTGTGCGCGAAGGACGCGACCGGCTTTTGGCGTGGGAAGTTCAGACCGAAGATCCGATTCCGGCTCAGCCGGAACGATAAAGGCGGCAATTTGTTCGTTGGCCTGTGGTTTTTGCATCACATACGGGTTAAAAAACATGATATCAACCGAGCAACTGCGAGATTCCCTCGAACAGGACAAGTTTTACGCCCCGATTTTTGGGGATGACGGCGCCGTTCTTGAAAGGAAAAAAGGTCTGGTTCGTCGCACATACGAGACGTTCCTGGCGCAATACGGGGACGTGGATCGTGTGGGCGTTTTTCACGTGCCGGGACGGTTGGAGTTTACCGCGGGTAAGCATACGGATTACGTCGGATTGCCGGTGCCGAATTTTGCTGTCGACCGCGGTTTTATCGTTCTGGCCGCGCCCGGTTCAGATGATATGGTATCCATGGCGGAGGCCGATGATCGGTGGGCCCGAATTGCTTTTGACAGCGGGGACCTGGGGAAAGATATTCCTCCGCTGGAAGTTCCTTTCCGTGCCGAAGGCAAAGGCGACCGGAACTGGAGACGATATCCTATGTCGGTTCTCCAGCGGCTATTGAGTGATTTTGACCGGAACCATAATTTTCGGGGGGCGCGATTGGCTTTCAGCAGCGATTTACCGCCGGCCTCGGGAATGAGTTCCTCATCCGCTCTGATGGTAATGACGCTGATCGGATACAGTTCGGCGACGGGTCTGCTGCGCAGCGAGCATTTTCGGGGAACGATAGCCGGCCGAGATTATGAAGGAACACTTCAGAATCTCGCTTTGTATGCAGCCTGTTGCGAGAATGGGGCCGATTTTC
This sequence comes from Planctomycetota bacterium, assembly GCA_018334735.1. The sequence continues at coordinate 2,986 of JAGXLK010000110.1, forward strand.
GCAACGTTCATAAGGATATTTTGCTTGAGGGACGTGCCGGTGTGGGCACTTTTGGCGGTTCGCAGGACCATGTGGCGATGTTGCTGGGCCGGCGCGGATACCTGGGTATCAATGACTTTCGTCCCATCAGACATATTGAAGATATCCCTTGGCCGGATGATCTTGCTGTTGTTGTTTGTTACGCGCAGCCGGCTTCGAAAACTGAATCGGCGCGCGAAGGTTTCAACCGGCTGAGAAGGCGTGCCGATGAGGTCGCGAAAGTTGTTGGAAAATGGGCCGGGAAAGATGGCGGCTACCAACATATCGGTGCGGTCATTGATGATATTCAGTCGCTTGAACGGGACAAAATCGAAAACTTATTGCGTAGCAAAGCGGCATATCGAGAGGACAAATTACTGGCAAGGTGGGAAATGGCCTGCGTTCAGGCGGTTCGGCATCTGCCGGAGGTCATTGAATGTCTGCGGGAGAGCAATTATCCGAGACTGGGCGAGGTCACCAACCGAGAACACGCTCTCTCGTATCTAAATCTTGAGAATATTTCGCCGCTTGTGGATACACTTCAAAAATGTGCTGTTGTGTCGGGAGCCTATGGGGCGAGTGGATTCGGAGGTGGGTTCGGCGGATCGCTGTTCTCTCTGGTGGGAAGCGAGGAGTCTGGTGAATTTATGCAGGAATGGCGCGAACGAGGGCGTCCCCATCTTGAGAAATTCCAGGAGACACGTCCAGATTTGCGTTACTCACCCACTTTCTTCCAGGTCAGACCTTCCTCGGGGGCGTGTCGATTGTTTGAAAAGGAGAGGCGTCTGTTCCCTTCAGGATGATCAAAAAAGCTGTCGTTTGAGCGGCGGAGATTGGGCTGTTAAATTATACGTCTCTCGGATTCCAAGGAGAATGCACAATGCGGATTCTTTACTACGATATTGATACGCTCAGACCCGATCATCTGGGTTGCTACGGTTACGTAAGGGATACATCGCCCAACATCGACCGAGTCGCGGGCGATGGGGTGCGTTTCGATCAATGTTACGTCAGCGATGCCCCGTGTTTGCCATCGCGGGCCTCTCTATTCACGGGGCGATTCGGCATTCATTCAGGAATAGTGAACCATGGCGGCAGCAATGCGGATCTGCGCATTGTCGGTCAGGAGAGGGGATTTCGCTGGGGGCCTACGAGACAGTCATGGATCACGGGACTGCGAGATGCGGGATATTACACCGTGAGTGTCAGTCCATTTGCGGAGAGACATAGTGCTTACTGGTTCAATCATGGTTTTCGCGAGATGTATAACCCCGGCAAAGGAGGGGGAGAAATTGCCTCCGAAGTGGTGCCTGAAGCCGTCGATTGGCTGAAAGACCACGCCACGGATGACGACTGGTTCCTGCATGTGAATGTGTGGGATCCTCACTGTGCATATCGGACACCTTTGGATTTTGGGAATCCGTTCGAGGATGATCCGTTTGACGATTGGTTGAGCGAAGAAATCATTCGGGAACAGATGCAGGGTTTTGGCTCCCACAGTGCCCTGGACATTGGAGGGTTCGGTCCGGGACCGGATTTGCCGAGGGTTCCTTCCCAGATTACATCAATGGACGATTTCAAGCGCTGGATTGATGGTTACGATACCGGAATCCGGTATGCGGATATGCATCTCGGGTTGATTCTGGATGAATTGCAGGAACAGGGCATTTTGGACGAAACCGCGATCATCATCAGTTCCGACCACGGTGAGAATCAAGGCGAACTCAATATCTACGGGGACCATCAGACGGCCGATCTGAATACAACCCGCGTGCCTCTCGTGATCCGATGGCCCGGCGTGCCGGCCGGGCGCGCGGACAGCGCGTTGCATTATGCGACCGACATGTCCGCCACGGTTCTGGATCTCGTGGGTAGCGCTGTCCCGGAGAACTGGGACGGTCAGAGTTTCGCGGAGCCGTTTCAGGAAGGTCGTGAAGACGGACGGGATTATCTGGTTTCTGCCAACTGTGCCTGGAGTTGTCAGCGAGCCGTGCGATGGGGTGATTGGCAGTTTCTGCGAACCTACCATGACGGGCTGAAGGATTTGCAGGCGAAGATGCTGTTCAACGTTGCGGAAGATCCGCATCTCATTCAGGATCTGACAGACAAGCGTCCAGAAATCGTTAATGAAGGGATGGCCAGGCTCGAACAGTGGAAGGCCGACATGATGGCCACTTCGGAATCGGCTGTTGATCCCATGTGGAATGTGATACGTGAAGGAGGCCCCTTCCACACCAGGGGACGACTGGAGCCGTACTGCCAGAGACTTCGCGAAACCGATCGAGGTCACCACGCCGATGTGCTGGAGGCCCGCCATGCCGGCGAATAAGCCCGGCGTGTGGCCATTGCGCGGACAGAAACCGCCCGTCTGAATGTCCTCGGTTAATTTAAAGAAAGAAGCCGATGGAACGTTTTGATCGCGACCAGCTTGAAGCCGCTGTGCGGGTTCACCGACCCGGGATCCATGGAGATCTTGAGTTCGAGCCCATTCGCACGGGAAAATTTAACACATCGTACTACGTTCGGGGCGATGGGGAGCAAATGGTGTTGCGAATCGCGCCCTCACCTGAGAGCGTGTTTTGCTTCTACGAAAAAGATATGATGCGACAGGAGCCGGAGATTCATTCTCGGCTTCGTGAGGAAACCGAAGTGCCGGTGGCCGAGATTTTTGCGTTCGACGATACAAAAGAAACGATCGGTCGAGATTATCTCTTGATGGAAAGACTTCCCGGCCGTGCCCTTACAGATGCGCGGGGAGTGGATCAGTCCCGTGTGCTGCATCAGGTCGGTGAATATCTTGCCCGGACGCATGAGTTGAGTATCGATCGTTACGGTTACGTTGGTCCACATAAACCCATGCGGCCTCAGGATAGCTGGGTGGAGGCGTTTCAGGTTATGTGGAATAAACTCATCGACGATGTTGTCGATGTGGGGCATTACGATGAGGATGAAAGTTCACTGCTGCGGAGATTGCTGGAAGATAATCTTGAGTTGTTTGATCGAGATGGGCCCGCCAGGCTGCTGCACATGGATATCTGGTCTCAGAATATCCTCGTGGACAGCAAAAGCCGGGTTACGGGATTGGTCGATTGGGATCGCGCTTTGTGGGGTGATCCGGAGATTGAATTTGCCGTTCTTGATTACTGCGGGATATCGCGACCGGCTTTCTGGGAAGGTTATGGCCGGCGGCGGGATGCGACCCGCGACGCGCGAGTGAGGCAGGTCTTCTATTTGTTGTACGAACTGCAGAAATACATCGTCATTCGGGAAGGACGAGGCCATGATTCTGCCCGTGCCCGCTCTTACAAGAGACAGGTGATGGAGATGGTGCGACGCGATTTGCTGAATACGGGTCAGACGGGTCTTTACCGATGAACTGAATAATGGTTTCCTTTTGACCGTTGGCCGGGACAAAATGAACATTGAAATGATCGCAGATTACGCGTGTGAAACCGGTGAGAATCCTCTCTGGCATCCGGATGAGAAGAAGTTGTACTGGGTGGATATTCCGAATGGACGGATGTTTCGATATGATCCTCAGAGCGATGAACACGAGCCGTGCTACGAGGGCGAAGTCGTGGGAGGTTTTACCGTTCAGCAGGACGGCGCGCTGCTTTTATTTATGGCCCGCGGCGCGGTTAAGATATGGCGGGACGGGAATCTTGAAACGATTATCCCGGAAATTCCGGGAGAACGCGATTCCCGCTTCAATGATGTGATTGCGGACCCGGAAGGTCGGGTTTTCTGCGGAACGATGTCGACTGACAAGCGGAAGGGCCGGCTCTATCGCCTGGATACGAATGGTGAGCTCAACGTTGTGGTTGAGGAGGTCGGTACCTCGAACGGGCTGGGCTTTACGCTCGATCGCAGCAAGATGTACCATACCGATACCCGAACGGGGAGGATTTATCTCTACGATTACGACCGGGAAAGTGGAGAGATCTCGGAACGACGCACGTTTTTACAGGCACCGCAGGAATCGGGAGGTCCTGACGGAATGACGGTCGATTCGGAAGGTTGCGTGTGGGTGGCTTTCTGGGGAGGCTCGCGGATCGCTCGCTATTCGCCCGACGGGGAAGAGTTAGAGCGGATTGATTT
>JAGXLK010000111.1 GCA_018334735.1 Planctomycetota bacterium
AATCGGACACCAGGTCGGCCACTTTATCGCGATCATCAGATTTGACGATCACCCCTCGCGATTCGGAATGGCGCAGGGCGTATAGGACCAGCTCTGGCGAAGAGTCCAGGAATTCGTATTCGAGTGGCACAGCAACGGCGCCGGTGCGGATGATCCCGTAATAGGCAGTGATCCACCAGGGTCCGTTTGGCATCAAGAGGGCAACCCGGTCCAGTTCCCGTAATTCTTCCTGCTGGAGGCCGGCTGCAAAAGCTTCTGTCCGCCTGAACATCTGTTTATAAGTGATGGCCGCAGTACCGTTTTGCCCCTGGTACAACAATGCCGTTTTGCCCGCATATTTCCGGCCGTTGATCGCGAGTATTTCGGCGAGATCACGGATTTCGGTCTCAGTGGTCAAAATGCGCTCCAGACTTCGCGAGGGTTGTTGTTATGTTAGATAATTTTAGCACAGGGAATCGGCTATAGGCAATTAACTCGCCGGCAATTTTTTCTCTGTGTTTGGTTTGCGGCTGGTTTTACAACATGGAGATAGGGTCGACATCGACGATTACTTTTGATCCACTCGGGCCATCCAGTATGCTTTCAACAGCTGCCAGCAGCCCGTGGATGGCCGCTGAGTTCGGGCATTTGAGCATAGCGTGGTAGCGGTAGCGTCTTTTGATTTTAGAGATGGGGGCTGCGGCCGGTCCCAGCACCTGCGAGCCGTCGGCGTTTTCTTCACACAGGCGCTGGAGTTCTGCCGCCAGTTCATTCATGTACCGCTTAATTGGGCCGAGTTTTGGACCCCGGCATACGATTCGGGCCATACGACCAAAAGGCGGGTAACGAAGCCTTCTGCGGGATCCCAATTCTTTTTCGGCGAACCGATCATAATCGTGATCTGCGGCCGCCCGAATGCTGGGATCGTTGGGTAGATACGTTTGGAGAATTACTCGCCCACCGGCCGGTCCCCGTCCCGTGCGACCCGCCACCTGTGCCAGAAGTTGAAAAGTTCGTTCTCTTGAGCGGAAATCTGGCAGATGAAGTGAGACGTCACAATTTACAACCCCGACCGTGGTGACATTCGGGAAATCCAGCCCTTTTGCGATCATTTGTGTTCCCACGAGAACGCTGGCCTGACGATTGCGGAATTTGGTCAGGGCTTTTTTGTGGGCGTCTCGTGTTTTCATCGTGTCGCTGTCCATCCTGAGGATTTCCACTTCGGGGAAGAGTTCTCGGGTTTCTTTTTCCACTCGTTCGGTGCCTGTTCCGCCGAAACGGATCTTATCGCTGCCGCATTCCGGGCATTTGTCGGGGGGTCTTCGCTCACGGCCGCAGTAATGACAGCGCACGACATTGTCCGCCCGGTGGTAGTTCATGGTGATTTCACAGCGGTCGCACTGAAGTGTGTACCCGCACTGTCTGCATTGGATGAAAGGTGAGTGGCCGCGGCGGTTCAGAAAGAGAATGACTTGATGGCCTTTTTTCAGGCTCTCGCGCATGCACGATTCGAGTCGGTGGCTGATAACGCGGGAATGTCGGTAGCCGGCCCATTCCTGCCGCATATCCACGATTTCTGCGGGGGGCAAGGGATGGCCACCGATCCGATGCCGGAGACGCACCGCGGTATATTTCCCTGTTTTCGCGTTGTGGTAACTTTCCAACGATGGCGTCGCGGTTCCGAGAACCACGAGGGCGTCGTCGGCTCTGGCTCTCATAATGCCGACATCACGAGCGTGATATCGTGGCACGTTATCCTGCTTGAAGCTATTTTCGTGTTCTTCATCGATAACCAGGAGGCCGAGATTGGGCACAGGAGCGAATATTGCCGATCGCGCTCCGATCACAACATCGGCTTCTCCGTTGCGGATTTGATGCCAGAAATTCCGTCTCTGGCTTTCGGTCAGTCGGCTGTGAAGGACGGCCAGGCGCTGGAACCGGCTCCGAAAATGGCGCACAGTCTGGGGAGTCAGGCTAATCTCTGGAACGAGGACAATGGCTTGTTCGCCTTCTTTGACAGCCCGATCGATTGCCTGCAGATAGACCTCTGTTTTCCCGCTTGAAGTGATACCATGGAGGAGGACGACTTCGAAATCTTCCCGGTGGAGACGGTCTATTACTACTTCATAAGCTCGTCGTTGCTCACTCGTGAGCTCATAGGGTTCCTCTAATTCTACGTCCAGATCCGTCAGAGGATCTTCCCGTTCGACAACTTGCTTCTCTATTTCCAGGAAGCCTTTTCGCTGTAGAGCTTTGATAGAGGACCGGCTGGCGACTTCGGCCACGGCTTTCAATTCAGTGATAGGTGGATTTTCGTCCATTATGGCCAGGGTGCGGAGGATTTTGCTCTGGGCCGGGGACCGGTCGAAAATATCCTGGGCAAGATCCTGAGCTTCCTGGTTGGTGACCAGTAGTTTTGCGCACTGTACCTTGCGGCGTTTTGCTTTTGCGTGAACCGCGGATGGGATAGCGGCCGCGAGGGCCTCACCGACCGAACAGTGGTAATACTGTGCCATCCAGCGTCCCAGCTGGAGCATTTTATCGGTGAAAACCGGTTCACTATCGACCACTTCTTTGATTGGTCGGAGTTTGTTCTTAGGCACATCCGTTTCTTTTTTCAGACCGACACAGTAACCCAATACCGATTTTTGATTTCCAAACGGGACTCGTACTCTCCCGCCTACAGGCACGCGCCCTCGCATTAATTCCGGAATTGAATAATCAAACTGGCGTCTCAGCGGTTTGTTAAGGGCCACTGAAGCGATAGGGGGTTCGGATATGTCAGCGCCATTTTCATCGTTCATAAACGTGAGGAGCATGCGACTTTCAAAAGTAAAAAGCGAGAGGAGCCGACGACTCGGTAAACCGCCGGCTCCTGCGGATGTGATGGCAATCTCAGATTTTGCCAATTATCGTCTGGGCATACCTGCGCAGATTTTTTTGGCCACCTTTTGAATCTGTTTCACTATCTGCGGGGATATTGCTTCGCCGGCCGCACCACCCACGGCGGCTCCGGCAGCTCCGCCGATGACCCGTCCTCTACCCCTTCCTACGGTGGCTCCGGCCGCACCACCCGCGACGGCTCCACCAATGGTGGCAAGAGTGCGGCGTGTGGCTCCGTATCCCGATCCGATCCACAGAACCATTGCCGTCTCCGTTTCAATCATTTTTGCGGTCATGCTGAGGCGTTCGCCGTTAACACTAAGATTGGCGATAACGACGGCGGGGACGTTGAGAATACGTCCAGCGGCAGCGGCCCCCTGGCTTGTGGTCAGGTCCGAACGCTGGAAATTTTGTTCTTCAAGGATGGCATGAACCTGTTTGCGTTCTATAACATCATAGCCTTTTTTGAACATTTCCTGCGAAAAGTAGTCCGCCACCTGATTTTTAGAAGCTTCCCCGGCGATATCCCCACCAATTTCAACGACAGCCAGTTTATCAATTTTACTGTAGTCGTAACCTTCTTTTACGAAACTCTCGCCGCTTGCGCAACCTGCTGCAGCGAGCAGTGTGCAAAGCAGCAAACAAGACACAATCTGACTGAGTTTTTTACTCATCACTACTCTCCCATCAGTTAAAGAAAACCCGTTTCTTATCCAGCCTATATCTTTTACTCTGAGCCAGGGATATTGTCAAATACGCCCGTGCTTAACCGATTGAAACGAAACCTGCTGAACAGTATAATGCCGCCTACTGTCGAAAGCTTTTCGTCCCCATGCCGGTAGAGGCGGGACGTTATTTGCATCAACATGCCGTCGTTCCCCCACCGAGTAACCATTATGCGCTGGACGCAAACACTGATACCGACATTAAAAGAGACTCCGTCCGAAGCTGAAGCCGTGAGCCATATTCTGATGCTTCGGGCTGGCATGATACGCAAGCTTGGCAGTGGAGTCTATTCCTACCTGCCGCTCGGCACACGGTCACTCAACAAAATCACTGCCATCGTCCGTGAAGAAATGGATAATGCCGGTGCCGTAGAAGTTCTGATGCCGGCGATGTGGCCCATTGAGATTTTGAAGGAAAGTGGTCGCCTGGAAGTGTTCGGTGATGATGTCATTCGGTTTACTGACCGGCATGAGCGCGAAGGCGTTCTGGGCCCCACCCACGAGGAGATTGTGACTTCCCTTGTTCGTGATAACATGGGAAGCTACCGAGATATCCCCAAGACGCTGTATCAGATTCAGACGAAATTCCGGGACGAAGTCCGGCCCCGATTCGGCGTGTTGAGGACCCGCGAATTTATTATGAAAGACGCCTACAGTTTTGATGCGGATCAAGAGGGGTTGGAAGAGAGCTACCAGTCGATGTACGACGCTTACCGGCGGATTTTTGATCGGTGCGGGGTGGAATATGTGATTGTCGAGGCAGAGTCGGGCGCGATGGGAGGCTCCCGATCGGAAGAGTTTATGGTTCCCAGTGAAATCGGCGATGATAAGTATGTGGAATGTTCGGGCTGCGGGTACGCGGCGAATATCGAACGCGCGGATATCGCTATGGCGTCTTCCCCCGGAGCGGAATCACCCCGTCCAGAAATGCATCAGGTCGATACTCCAGGTGCCCGCACAATTGAAGAAGTCAGCGAATTCCTCGGAGTTGAACCGCGACAGATGATCAAAACGCTTATCTACCGGGTTGACGAACAGGTAACCGCGGCTTTGGTCCGGGGTGATCATGAAATTAATGAAAACAAACTGGGGCATGCATTCGATACGGCGAATGTGGAACTCGCTGGTGCTGAGACGATCGAAGAGGTAACCGGTGCACCGGTTGGATTCGCCGGTCCAGTGGGATTGGAAGATGTCCAATTGATTGCTGACCAGGGGATTATGCAGATCTTGGATGGAGTGACAGGAGCCAATGTTGGCGATGCCCATATTACGGGAGTTGTCCCGGGACGCGATTTTGAGCCAGATCAGATCGCAGATATTCGGGTTGCCGACGATGGGGACCTTTGCCCGAAATGTGGGAAACCCATGACGCTTTCCCATGGCATAGAGATCGGACATGTCTTTCAATTGGGGACCAAGTACAGCAAGTCGATGGGAGCCACGTTTCTGGATTCCGACGGAAAAGAACGTGAATATGTAATGGGATGTTACGGGATTGGGATCAACAGGATAGCGGCCGCTTCTATCGAGAATTATGCCGATGAGAACGGTATTATCTGGTCACCAGCCATCGCGCCGTATGAAGTCGTTGTGATGCCTCTGGGTTCTGATAACAAAGAAGTGACTGAGGCCGCCGAAAAGGCGTACGAGTCATTGCTTCGGGATGGGATTGATGTGATTCTCGATGATCGGGATGAGAGTCCCGGTTCGAAGTTCAAGGACGCTGACCTGATCGGTTTTCCGATTAAAATTGTTGTTGGCAAAGGTTATTTGAACACGGGCAAACTGGAAATCCAGGTTCGCAAAACGGGGGAACAAATGGAAGTGCTGCCGGCGGAGCTGGATGGGAAAGTGGCTGAGATCATTTCTGAACTTCAGCAGCTTCGGTAGAGTACAGAAGGGGAAGCAGAGAGAAAAATGGCGAGAGCAACCGCTCCCCAGCCAGTAAAGTTGTTTTGTGCGGTTCTTGCCGGCCAACAAGCCTGGCTGAATGCCAGCCGGGAGGTTATGGAAGACGAATTAGGTGCTATCGAGTTGGACAGTGATATCTGGCCTTTCGACTGCACGGACTATTATAAACGGGAGATGGGTTCGGGGCTTTTGCGTCAGATCTTCAGTTTTCAGGCTCTGATCGATCCGTCCGAAATCGCTCCGATAAAATTGCGCACGAATGATTTGGAAATGGAACTGGCCGAAAATCTGCCGGATACACCGGAGCGCCCGGTTAACCTTGATCCTGGCTACCTGGGCGCGAGTAAAATGGTGCTGGCCACGACCAAAAACTACACACACCGGATCTACCTTGCTTCTGGCATTTACGCGGAGGTGACTCTTCGTTGGAGAGACGGGCAATTCGAGCCATGGGAATGGACCTATCCGGATTATCAGAGCGAGGCCTACAGAGAATTCTTCGGCCGTGTCCGGAACCGGTATATGGACCAGCTTCGAGATTACAGAAAAGCTCGTGCCGAGGATGTAGAGTCCGGGATACCTGAGCAATAAACTGACGGAGGTCTCGATGTCGCAGGAAAGAACGCTTGTTTTTCTGAAACCCGATGCTATCCAGCGTCGGCTTGTCGGGGAAATACTCTCTCGCTTCGAGCGGAAAGGCTTTTTGCTGCGAGGGTTGAAGATGTTTCAAATGTCCGAAGAATTTGCACGGGAGCATTATGCTGCTCATAGGGGGAAAGAATTTTACGAACCGCTGGTGCGGTATATTACCTCCGGTCCTGTCATCGCAGCCGTGCTGGAAGGCAAAGCGGCTGTTCGTGTTGTGCGCGAGATGATGGGTGAGACATTTGGCTCGGAGAGTCCTCCGGGATCGATTCGGGGGGATTTTGCTTTGAGCAATCGCTACAATCTGATTCACGGGAGCGACAGTCCTGAAAGTGCGAAAGAAGAGATTGAGCGCTTTTTTGAACAGGATGAGTTGTGCAACCAACCGGATAATGCGTTACGATGGATCTACGATATGACCGGGGAAAAACCTGTCTAGCATAAGTGGGAGAAAAACGATGCAAAAACTCGTGCCATTAGGCATAATAACGGCCATAATTCTTGGTTTTGCAGTGTTGACAATCGGGACAACCGGGTGCCGATTCAATTCAGATTCGAAGATGCCCGATATGCCTGCGGGGGGAAATCCTCCTGATATGGCTCTTCCGGAGTTGAAAGAACGGCTTTTTTCCGATCATGCTTCTTTTCAGACGCTCACTGCGGACTGCAAAGCAACAATCGTCTGCCCGTTACTACGAAGCCGCTTTCAACCTGACCGCCCAATCGATATTACATTGCCGCGAGGCCGAATTGCTATCGCGAAAACGGACGCAAAGAGGCCGGCAAAGGTGTACCTCCGGCTGAGTCGAGCCGGCACTAAGTTCGTAGAACTGATCGGCAATGGTTCGGAATACCAGGTGAAATTGCCCGGATTTAAGGATTCCTACGGGGGCAGTTACGGCGATCCCATCGGTGAAACGACGAATC
>JAGXLK010000112.1 GCA_018334735.1 Planctomycetota bacterium
AAGAGGAACATTTCTTTGTCATCGCCACCCAGAACCCCCTGGAGTTCGAGGGCACGTTTCCTCTCCCGGAATCCCAACTCGATCGATTCATGCTGAAGATAGTTGTCCCCTATCCTGACGAGGACTCGGAAGTGAACGTGCTCCAGCAACATCACGAAGGTTTCAGAATGGCAGCCGGAGACCTACCTGAAATCGAAAAAGTAGCCGACTCCGATGATCTCCAACATGTCTTTGATGCCGTCGAGGGGATCACCGCCCACCCGGAACTGCTTCGGTACGCAGCAAAAGTCGTCCGGGAAACGCGGGAAGTCCCAGATCTCGCTCTGGGCGCAAGTCCGCGCGCAGGCGTTGATCTGCTCGCTGCCGCCAAGGCCCTCGCCCTTGTGCGGGGAAAATCGTATGTAACCCCCGATGAAATAAAACGAATCGCGCCCCCGGTCCTGAGGCACAGGCTACCGCTGAAACCGGAAGCCGAAATGGAAGGACGAAACGTGGACGAAGTCTTGGAAGACGTCTTCCGAAGAATCGATGTGCCGAGGATGGATAATGCCGACACGTAAAACACTGCTGATTTTCGTTATCGCCGGTGCCTTCTTCCCGCTTACCGCCGTCACCCCGGTGGCGGCATATGGCATTGTGCTGCTTGACGCTGCCATCCTGCTGGTCTTTCTGATGGATCGGCTTCGCCTTGCCTCCTCCGGATCCATCTGCCTGGAACGTCACCATCGCCATGTTTTCTCCCTCGCACAAAACAACCAGGTTGAACTGCAGATCAGAAACGAATCAACACTGGCGGTTCGTGCGACGGTGCGTGATAATCCGCCGGTGCCCTGTAGCAGCGGCCCTGAGACACTGGAAATGCAAATTCCTGCGGGCCATCAGGCGATAAGAATATACCAGATAAAACCCACTGAACGGGGATGCTTTCATTTCAACGAAGCGGTGGTGCGTAACTGGAGTCCCCTGGGACTCGCTTTTCGTGACCACCATTTTCCAAAGCCCGGCCCCCCATCCGCAAGGGATCACAGTGGAGATTCGTTCGATTTCATCGTTTACCCGCGTTTCGCCACTGCTACCAGAAGAGAAGTAGCCGCCTTCGCCGAAACTCAAGAAAGCGGATATCACAAACTCCAGCGGAAAATCGAGGGCACAACACCTTCCCAGATACGCCAATGGGTTCCCGGCGATAGTTACCGCAACATCAACTGGATGGCCACAGCTCGTTACGATCATCCAATGATAACCCAGTACGACACCGACCGGAACCAAACGGTCTACCTCTTCATCGATTGCGGCCGACTGATGAACGCTTCCGCCGGAGAGCTGACGAAACTGGATCATGCAACCAACGCGGCTGCTGATCTGACACGTCTCGCGATCGACCGTGGAGACCACGTCGGGCTCTGCTGCTTTTCAAACAGCGTAAAAATCTGGCTCAAAGCAAAGGGCAGAAGCGAACAAATGCTCCGCATCATGGAAGCTCTCGCGACACTCTCGGCGAATCCCGTCGCCACAAATTACGATTTTGCTGTCAACTATTTTCTTGCCCATAGAACGCGCCGTAGTTTCTGCCTGTTTCTGACAACATTTGCCGAATCCGCGTCCACCTGGGATTTCTTGAAAAGAATTCATTCGCTGGGCCCCAGAAACATCCCGGCGGTCGTCGACCTGACCGATCCTGCTCTGGAAACAACACTGAAGGAAGATCCGGAAGACTACGCTCGGGCCTGCCGCAAACTGGCCGCCACCGATCTTCAGGAAGAAGCGGAACGATTCGGGGAAGAACTCAAACATAAACGCGGACATTTCCTGCAAACACCCTCTCAATCCGTGTCAGCTACCGTGCTGCAGAGTTACCTCGACGTCAAATCGCGCGGGTTGCTCTGAATCCGTCAATGCCGGCTTCGGGTTTATAATCAGCTCAGGTCTCATTTTGTGGGCTGTTCCCGGCGAAAGCAGACTCTCCCTCATTCCCTGATGATATGTTCTTGCGGCCGCTCAAGCAGAGGAAAAAATACAGAAGGATCCCAGCGCCTATCCCAACCCCGTACTTGACCAGATAGCTGGCACTTCCCGGCGATACGAAACCTTCCAGAAAACCCGCAAGGACCAGAAAAGGTACCGCTCCCAATGCGAGAAGCGCGGCGTCCCGTGACCGCATTCGAAGCGACGCCAGGCGCGTGTATGGCCCCGGCCGCACGAGCGAATCCCCAAGGATCACCCCCCCCGCCGAAGCCAGAAGTATGGCGGAAACTTCCAGAACCCCGTGTCCGATCACGAACCCCATCAGCTCACCAAGCAGGTTGTATTTCCAGCACAGTGCGGTGGCAGAACCCAGCATCAGACCATTCGAAAAAAGGATATAGATCGTTCCCACGCCAAAAACGATCCCGAGCCCGAAGGCACTGAAACAAACGAGCGCGTTGTTGTAAAAAATCGCCGCCGAAGCCACTGACGCCGGCACCATTGAGAAGAAATCTGTCCAGAGTCTACCACGACGGACGCCGTCAATGGCCGATGATGGCATATAAAGCTCAGCCCATCGCTCGTCTATGTTCACCAAAAGCACACCGAGCACACACCCCAGGGCAAAAAATCCGAAAGCAAACAGAAAATAGCCCACATTCCGGCGGAAAGCACGCGGGATTTTCCTGAATATCACGGCGCCCAGGCCGAAGTCACTCCGTGAACGTCCGTAGACCGCCCCATAAGCACGCCCCACAAGCAATTCCAATCTCTGGCGATGTGGGCTATCAGGAAAATGGGTTTGAGCTTCGGCAAGATCGTGTGAGGCCCTTCTGTAGAGGCTCAGGAGTTCCTCCACTTGTTCCTCTTCGAAATCGGAGTCCGATTCGTATTCTTCCAGCAATTCTTCAAGCCGTACCCACTGTTCCTTCCTCTGCTCGGCGAAAGTTTTCTCGTTCAAAATCTCATCTCCCCGGACCAGAGTGAGATTCCGTATGCCGTTGAGCGCGCGCCCAGAGAAATTGCAGAAGGTAGTTCCAGGCCTCCGTATCTTCGAAATACGGCACGAGTTCGCCCTCAGGGTCAACGACCTTCCGCCGCATCAACTGCACCAGGTGTTCAGCAAGTTCTTCCCGCCTCTCCTCTTCGAAATTTTCGCGTCGCAACAAAAACCGTCGTAACATCTCCGTTTCCAGCGGTTCCACATGAACTTTGATCCGCGCCGGAAGAAGCAGATGCAGTTCCTCGCAAAGATCCTCGTAATCGATGTCGGGAACAGACGTTTCCTCGTCCTCATCAACCGGTTTTTCCCTGACGACCACGGTCCCGGCCGTGAGATCGCCAATGCGTTGCTCAGAAGAGGTAATGAAAATAGAAACAAGGCCCACTCCATAGAAAGCGGGCAGCCAGTCCACAACACGCAAAAGATTTCGAAGAATTGAGCTCAACAGGTCCAGGGGCGCCCCGTTGCATTTAACAATACGCAACCCCATTCGTTTTTTCCCCGGTGTCTGGCCTCCATGCGCGAGATCATAGTAAATGTAATAACCGAAATGCAGAAAAAATCCCGCGATCAAAGCTCCCGCTATTACGTAATCGCCGAGTCCCGGAAAATTGGACGACACGAATAGGGCGGGGATAAGGATCACGATCGAGAGTGCGAGCCGGACCAGAAAATCGATACCATAGGCAGCCATTCGGCTCCCTGCCCCTCCCAGGGGAAGTAAGACCACCACCTGCTCGGGGGTCTCAATCTCAAGTCTGGCATCCAGCGATTCAGCCAACAACAATCTCCCGTCCGGTGAATGGAATTTTGCTCCTCTCCATCTTAACCAACCGTGACCATTCGCTCACACGGAAATCCTCTGCCATACCACCTCGCGCTGAAAGGATACAGTGGACTACCGCTTTTTCACGAAGCATGTGCCTATCGCCGCGATGACACCAGCAATCCTGATTCTTTTCACACTCAAAATGGCAATCACATGCATTGGGTCTGGCCCCACACCGAAGGCGGGAACGTGAGTTTTCACGACGGAAGCGTTTTTTGGCTTCGGAACGTATACGATACGACGCGGCCACCAAATTTCTATGGCCACGCTCTGGGATGGCCTATCGGCGGCGTAATGCCATTCTACAATTATGGTCTCTGGGGCTACGGTCTCGATTACCACGCTGAGAAAGCGCGCCACTGAAGGCCAGTCTGCTCATGGCTCCGCGATTCTTTGGGCCTGCAGGGCTCCGGCAACATTCAGAGATAAACCTCGGCCCCCATCTCCCGTTCGGATAGGCCGTATCACTCTTTCTCGAAACCGAGGTGCGCGAGCCACTCGATATCGGCATCAGCAAAGTCAGCTTCTCCGAACTCCTCGGCGTATTCGTAGC
The DNA here is from genome assembly GCA_018334735.1 of Planctomycetota bacterium. The sequence goes on from JAGXLK010000112.1 coordinate 4,351, forward strand.
TCAGGTACGCAAAAAACGGGGAAATGCCCATCAGGTCCAGAAAAGTTTCCAGCGTATCTTCGGCGAAGACCGCCTGGGTTCCCAGAATATCGAGAAGTTCTTCTTCCTCCGCGTCTTCCGGCAATATCGGCCGGAGATTCGCCACGCGATCCTGCAAGAAAGCATTGTCCTGGCGGCTTGCGCGACCCGGTTCCGGAACTTCGTTCTCGGGCTCTTCCTCACGTACCCCCCGCATTTCAGGGGCAACCTTTTCGGTCGACATATCATAGACCCCTCCGGAGCTGTCGTCATCGGCGGACATCGCTGCGAGCGAATCGCGCCAGTCTTCGGACTCCTTCCGGGACATTGAATCGAGGGCATCCATGGAATCAAACTCGTCACGTTGCTCTCCCCGGGCCAAAAGACAGTACTGCCAGCTATCGCTGTCATTTACACCACAGGTCAGAGCATAGGTTCCCAGCTGACTCGAAAGATGCATAGCAAGCTCTTTGCTATCCATCAGGTCCGAGTCGAGAATACCGACCCATCCGTTGCTTGGTTTCGCGATGCGGAACGCACGCAAATGGAACTGCCAATCCTGGACGTCCCCCTCGGCAGGCAGGTTCTCGGTCGGGCGATAGCCCGCTTTTTCCATGAGGCCCTCAATGGCCCCGACGACTTTCGGTCCGTCCGATATCATAACGTGCGTGCTGTTCGCGAAACTACCCATTGGCTCGCTTCTCCTTCAGGCGAAGAACGATGATGCGCAGAGCGATAACAGGGCTCAAAAACCCATTATAGTTATACCACCCGAACCATCAGTTGGCCAGCCAAACCGGCGTCGGCTACTCGGAAAGGAACACGTTTTTTCAAATCCTCACGGATTCTCTTGCCTCGGCGAAGCTGTACCTTTTCTCCACCCAGCCCTTGCCCCCAAAAAAGCGACCACCGCACCCTGGGTTTACGCTGGCGCGCTTGCTGCGTGACAGTCGCGACGTTGCGCACCCTGTCCCGTTCTGCATCCCCTGGTGGCCGACATCGGGGCGGACTGGACTTCAGAACCGCTCCCACGGGGCTGGAGTTCAGAACGCGGACCTACAGCTACCTCACATTTCCCAACGTTTGTGCGCCCCCGCGAGCGGACTGGACTTCAGCCGGAGGCTGGAGTTCAGAACGCGGACCATAAACCGACAGGTCTCGCAGAAAAACAGCAGAACAAACAACGGCAGGTCCGCCCTGGCGATGCGAACCTACAGCTATCAAGCATTGCCCAAACTCGCAACAGCTCTCGGTCTCTGGGAACTTCCCACTATATGCCACGGCCTCACGTATGCCGGACGCCACACACATGTAGAGCGTCATCGCCGAGCGCGCCCTGCCGTCTGATGCCCTGAAAGGGCTGCATATAACAGCCCGGGGTGAAGAGGGCCGAAGGTCCTCGAAGCCCTGGGGCAAAGGTGCGGAGGGAAATATAGTGGGCTGAAGGCCCACCACAAATCTGGCTCCAGGATGCATCCAACCTTTCCAGAGACGGCATACTTCCCGACATATCCCCATGGCCTCACGTATCCGTGAACAACGAGAACCTGAAGCCAGTTATCCGGGTCTGACGACCCGGTCCACAGGCTGGAGAGCCTGTGCTGCATGCGTTTTTTAACCGTCCCGTCTCAAGTCCAGTTTCGCCCGCCGCTGGGGGGCTCAGTTGAACTCGAGTCTCCGGACTACACGGTCGAGAAGCGGGGTTGGAGGCTTGCAGAATGATTGACACCAGACATGAGGTTTATATTACAACAACCTTTAAAGACGTTTCCGGAGGGAAGCTGAGGAATTTGCGCCCGTTGGGATGGGAACAGGCAGCACGATTTTCGGTAAACGTCCGGCTATCAGCACCCGCAGGGACCCACATTGCAAATTCCTCGGCGAGAAAACTCTTGACAAGCCCGAATGCTGGAGGTATGATAACACTTCGGAAACGTTTCCGCAACACTTCCGCACTTCCACAACCTGGAATCTTATGGCAAACAAAACAACCATTGGTGACGTCGCCCAGGAAGCCGAGGTCAGTATCAGCACCGTATCACGCGTTCTCAACGGTCACGGCGCCAGCGCCGAAACACGAAACCGCGTCATGGCTGCCGCCGAACAGCTCGATTACCGCCCCAACATGTATGCACGCGGTATCCGATCCTCACGCAAAAACTGTATGGGCATTCTGGTTGAAGCCAGCGTCGGCGAAGATGACCCCTGGCTGGAACGAATCGTCCTCTCTATGGCCAGCACCCTCTCAGAAGCCGATTATGGATGCATGCTCGATTTTTGGAGAAAGGGAAGCGACCATCTGCCTCGCGTGCTCGACAGGGTGGACGGTTGCATGCTGCTGGGAAATTTCCCCCGGAGTTTCTTCGAACGTCTGGAACGTCAGGGCAATACCCCGCTTGTTACTTACGACGAAAAAATGCCCTACAACCACGGTTTCAGTCTCTCAGTTAACTGGGCTGAAGGAATGCATCAGGCCGTCCAATACCTGCTGGCCCTCAATCACCGCCGGATCGGGCTGGTTGTCGCCGGCACACAGTATCCCTCTCTTAGAGCCCGACGCGACGGGTACACGGAAGCCCTCCCCCATTTCGGTCGGTCGGTCGACGAAAGCCTGATTGCCACCAGCGAAACAATGGAAGACGGCGGTTTTCACATCCC
>JAGXLK010000113.1 GCA_018334735.1 Planctomycetota bacterium
CACGAAAACATCGGCTCAGCCGCCTATCGACCCGCCGGAGGTTCAAATGAAATTGGGCGTTGCCTATTACCCCGAGCAGTGGCCTGAAAATCAGTGGGAAAAAGACCTTGATATGATGGCTGATATGGGGATGGAGGTCGTGCGACTGGGCGAATTTGCATGGTTCAAGTTGGAACCCCGCCGCGAGCGTTACGAGTTTGAATGGCTTGAGAATGTCATTGAACTTTCAGGCGAACGCGGTTTTGAGATTGTGCTGGGAACTCCCACTGCAGCTCCGCCCCCGTGGTTATTTAATCGACACCCAAACCTTATGCCACAAGATCGAGAGGGGAACGTCTGGTATATGGGGAGCCGACGTCACGTCTGTATCAACAACACAGCATATTTGAAATACGTTCGCCGGATTGTGAACGAATTGGCCAGACAATTCGGGAGAGATGAACGCATCAGCGCCTGGCAAATTGATAATGAATTGGCGCTGGGACCAACCGGGTTATGCTACTGTGAGGAGTGTGAGAAAGAGTTCACACGCTGGCTCAAAAGGCGTTATGGCACCATCGAACGGTTGAACCGAATGTGGGGGACAGCTGTCTGGAGCCAGGGATTCAGTGATTGGCACGAAATTCCTGCTCCCAAACGTACCACTTGCGGTCCTCACCCGTCACTCGCTCTGGATTATAAACGATTTTTCTCCGCGCGGTGCCGCGCTTTTGCGGAGGAACAGAGGGAGATGATCAAGAGATATGCCGGCGAAGATGTAGTGGTTACTGTGAACGAACCGGAAGGCTTTGCCCTGCCGCATATCGATTTGTTCACCCTTTCGGAAGCGGAGACGGTCGCATCACTGGACAATTATCCCAGCGATGCAGACCGAAGACACAACGCGGCCCTTGGCCTGGATTTGGCCCGGTCTTTGCATAAAAAACCCTTCTGGGTTCTGGAGCAACAGGCGGGCGCGCCGTTAATTCGCGAACACGCTCAACAGCCCCGTCCCGGCCAGCTTCGGCTGTGGTCTTACCAGGCGGCTGCTCACGGAGCGGAGACGATTGTTTATTTCCGCTGGCGCACGGCGGCGGCCGGCCAGGAAATGCACTGGAACGGAGTTATCGATTCCGACGGTATCCCAAGACGGCGTTTCGACGAGTTGAAGGCAACGATATCCGAATTAAAAGCGAAGGCGGAGGCCTGGGAAGGGCACCTGCCAGAAGCGCGAGTGGCCATTGCCCTCGACTACAATTCTGCCTGGGCGTTGGAAGCCACACCTTTGGCGATGCACCCGGACTACTTTGAGCAGGCGCGGATGTTCCACAGAATTCTAAGGGGTTTCGGGGTTGCGGTTGACTTTGCAGATGTTCAAAAGGATCTGAAGAATTACGATATTGTGCTCCTTCCAATGCCTTTTATCGCTGTCGCTTCCCTTGCAAAGAATCTTGAACGCTTTGTTCGGGAGGGGGGATGCGTGCTGGTTACTGCGCCCGCGGGGTACAAAACGCAAGCCAATACAAACGCCGAAAAGCGCCGACCAGGGTGCCTCTCTCAATTGCTTGGTGTCGAAGTGGTCGAGCATGATGTCCTGAATTCGCGCATATCAAATAGCGTGCGTTTTAAGGAAGAGGATCAAGAATACAAAGTCGAAGAGTTTTGCTCCATTCTGGAGCTGCAGGGTGCCGAGGCACTGGCTTTTTACACGGATCAATACTACGCCGAATCGGCGGCCATTACCGTGCAAAAGGTCGAAGAGGGTTACTCCTATTTTGTAGCGGCAGATGTCGGGGAAGAATGCTACCGGGAATTGATTGGAATGTTACTGGAAGATAATGAAATCCAAGTGCATGATTGGGGAGACGATGACGTAGAAATTATTCCTCTTTCGGTTGAGGGCGAAGAGGAGCGTATTTTTGTGCTCAATCACTCGGCAAATGAAGTTAAACTGAAATCGGAGGATACGGCTGCTAAAGATATTCTTACTGGCAAAAAAAATGGGGAGATTATCCTCGAACCCTATGGTGTGGCAATCGTTGTGAAAAAGTAAAGCTGTTGGGCAGCTTCATCTGTTGTGATTACGAAATCAGGAGAAAATATCGTGGATGCTATCTTGCTGGCAGGAGGTTATGCGACCCGGCTTTATCCGCTGACCAAAGACAGACCTAAGGCCCTTTTGCCGGTGGGCGGGAAACCTATCCTGGATTACGTTGTGGAAGAGCTGGAAACAAGTGATAAAATCGATAAACTTTTTTTGGTAACCAACGCTAAATTCGCGCCCCATTTCCAGGAGTGGGCAGATAGGTATGTTGAGGGCGAGAACATCCAGATCCTCGATGATGGGACGGATTCAAACGCCGACCGTCTCGGAGCCCTCGGTGATGTGCGTTTCGTGCTGAATCATGCCGATGTCGACACCGATTCAGGTGTGTATGTTCTTGGTACGGACAATCTGGCCGACTTCAATATTACTGATATTGTGGACCTGGCCCTGGAGAAAAAGGGCAGTGCTGTTTTTGCCAGTCGTATCGATAGCGAAGGAAAACTGACGAGAATGGGAGTGGCGACAGTTAACGACGAGGGCCGGGTTGTGGATTTCATCGAAAAACCCGATGACCCACCGAGCAACCTGGCGGTTCCGCCATTTTATGTCTATTCTCCCAATGCCGTACAGTTGTTGCGAGATTACTTGAACGACGAATCAAATAACCCGGATGCCCCCGGCCATTATATCTCCTGGCTTGTCCATCAAGATGACGTTTATGCCCTGATAACAGATCAGACTGTTCTGGATATTGGGACGCCTGAAAGCTACCAGGAAGTGCAGGAGAAGTGGTCCGGCGGTGAAGAAATGTTCACAGGGAAGAGCTAAGACCGAGAAGGCAGCGCAAACTACATCTCGCCTTTTTCGAATGGTATTCTGCATGCGTACCGTTTGCTTGACATCGCCCGCGGTCCTGTTATGATATCGGCTCCGTTGGGCAGACTCCTGTCCGAAATTGCTGTTTTTCTGAATTCCCTCTTTATAGTGTGAGGTACTTCCATGAGTGATTACGAACTCAGCCCTCTGGTCGCTGTTCTTGGCGCAGCTGAAGAGTCCAGCCAGAAAGGAAATCCGGCAGCTGCCGGGGCTTTTAATGTCAATTTCTTTACCCAGGCTCAGGGGGTCCTGGAAGGGCTCAGGCGAGGAAATGCTCCTGCCGTGATCCAGGCTTCCAAAGGTGCTAATCGTTTTCAAGGTGGTCCCGACAAGATTTTTTACATGGTGACAAAAGCCATGGAAAACAGCGATCACCAGCTGCCTGTAGCCTTGCATCTGGACCACGGTAACCCGGAGAAGGGTGAAGAGTGTGCCGATAGCGGGTATACGGGCATTATGATTGATGCCAGCGATGAAGAGTTTCCGGTCAATATCGCTATCACACGAGGAATGGTTGCTTTTTCCCATCCGCGAGGGGTCGGCGTCGAAGGCGAATATGGGCAACTTTCGGGTGTTGAAGAAGATGTGTCCCACCAGGAGACGGTTTACGCGGATCCCGCTCGCGTGCCTGAATTTTTCGAGCGGACCGGAGCTGATGCGCTTGCTGTAGCTTACGGAACCAGCCATGGGCCGAACAAAGGGGCCAATATCATTGAGCTGAAAACGACAATCGTGCGGGACAGCTACGCCAATATGGTAGAAGCTGGCCTCAATGAGACCCGCTTCCTGGTTGGACATGGTTCTTCAACGGTGCCGCAAGATATTGTCCAGGAGATTAATGATCTAGGCGGCAATTTGCAGAATGCCCAGGGCGTACCGCTTGAAAAAATTAAAGAAGGAATCTCGTTTGGGCTGCGGAAAATCAACATCGATACCGACCTGCGACTCGGCATCACAGCGACGTCTCGCAAATTCTTCAAGGACAATCCTGCTGCCGGCCAAACAAAGGCCCTCGCAGGTGCAAAAAAGGTCCTTGACGAGCAACTGGATGTCATCGACCCGCGCACATATCTCGGGGAAGTCGAGCCCTTCGATATTCTCAGGGAACCGCCCGAGGAAAGCGGCGTTCAGGAATTCATCGATCTAATGGCTCTTATCAAAGAGCGCATTGCTCAACATGTTGAGTTCCTGGTCAATGAATTCGGCAGTGCCGGCATAGCCGATATGGTGGCCGATACAACCATGGCGGATATGAAAGCCGTCTACGAGCAAAACGATCCATGGTGATCGGTTTACATCAGCTCCGCTGAGTAGAAATCGGTATCCATATGAAGGTCAGTTTTGCACTTGTAATTCAACTGTGGATGCCCCTTCGGCTTCAGAGTGCGTGAAACCCATTTTTGCCGTCGTGCCGAGTATTTCGACTTCATACTTGCCGTAGAAACCATTAAGCGAAATCTCCCCGTTCGAATCGGTTGTCAGATTCGTGGCCGTTTTCCATTCCGAATGGATGAGCTCGTGGAGACGTTCGTATGCGGGTTTTGGGGTAAGGTCGCGTCGCAACAAACCGGCTGGAGCGTTTTTCCAGCAGCCGTCACGGAAATCCCACCAGGTAATCGCTTCTACGGACGGGTGACTGAACAGAATAGTGTAGAATGCCTCAACGTATTTGCGCTGTCGTTTTTCCCCTTCTGCTGTAGAGGGCCAGTCTTCCCAATTCGCTTCGTCGAAGGGGACACCCTCCGGGATACGTCGTCCGCTCAAGACCGTTGTTTCGGTGAAGTGAACGGGGAGTTCGAACCGGCTATAATCCTCGCAGACTTGCCAGAGACGTTCGAGCTCCCATTCGCCCCCGTGCATGTGAGATTGTATGCCGATGGCATCGATGGGAGAGGGGTGGTCGGTGAGTTCGTTGAGCTGTTTTTCATACTCAGGGGAGACGTTGAAGTCGTTGACAAGTAGCACAGATTCCGGGGCAGCACTGCGGGCCCATTCCAGACACTGGCGGGCAACTTCGGCCGCCCCATCCTGCTTAACCCATTCACCCAAACCGTTATCAAAATTTGCGGAAACGGTGGATTCGTTGATGACGTCCCAATGACGAATAAGAGGACGAAAATCTGAGGTTATTTCCTGGACGCGCTCTTTCAGCCTTGCTCGGGTTACTTTGGGATCGTCCGGGCCCCATGATGGCCAGACCGAATGCCAGACGAGGGGATGTCCTTTAGGGATAATCTCGTGTTCGAGGCACCATGCGGCCATAGCTTTGAGTTTCTCTTCTTGCTTCTCGCCGGGTTGTTGTTCGTAGCTGCCCCAGTAAAAAGGCAACGTTGCGAAGTTGAAAAGTTCATCAAAGTGTTTCTGATAATTCTTTTGGTCTTCTGATTGATTGGCGGGTTCCAGCAGATAGATATTGCAGCCAAAGAGAAAGTTGTGGGTTGTTTGCGTTAAACGGACCTTAACACCTGAGACGCGTTCACCATTTTGGTCGGTCAGCTGAAGCCGGATAGGTCCTTTACGGTATTGTTCAATGCGCTGGTTTGCCGAATTTAACAGGGAAAGTTCTTTTTCGTTCATGTTTTACTGTTTTCGATGATCGGTTTAAGAAAAGAGCGCCATTAAAAAGAAAAAAGCAGGGGCGATCAGACACCCCTGCTTTGAGTTCCAAAACTGATGGGAACTCAATTATTCTTCGCTAATTGCTTCGACCGGGCATTCTTCCATGCAGGTGCCGCATTCCACGCATTCGTCTTGATCAATTGACGCAATACCATCTTCGAGTGAAATGGCTTCGGTGGGACAAACATCAACGCAGGTTTCGCACCCGGTGCATTCTTCTTCGTCAACTACGAACATCACAGACCTCCTTTATGGAAAGGGTTGCAGAAGAAAAAGTCAAGAAGTAGCATCTAGCCTGCATCTTACGGATGCAGGCTAGATAAAACGGCGCATGCCGTTCAGGCGTAAGAATTTACAACAACAAGAAGTGTTTACAATTTCCAGCCAGTGCTACTGTGCCGGAAGATGTCTGTATCTTTCTTGTGAAAAAGCAGTTAAAGGTAATCGTTTTTAATGTAGTGTTCAGCTTGTTACAGATCACTGATTTTAAGTTGTCACATTTTATGCGCCGTTTTTTTAGCCCGGATTTTTTGGTGTAGAAGCGCTTTCAACGGTATCCAGTAAACAAGCCGCGTGCAATTTGGCAAGAATGGCTTCCAATTATCCGTAAAATCCGGGTTAGGAAGTTGCGCCGACTGCCTGATCTTCTTGTTGAGGTTTTTGTTCCGCGGATTCAACTACGAAACAGTTCATTGGGCAGGCGTCGGCAGCTTCCGAAAAATCGCCTTCGGCCTTCTCGTGATCGAGTTGCGGCAGGCCGTTTACAATCTCAATTGCTTCGTTGGGATCCTTCTTCTCACAGACTCCGCAGGCGATGCAACCTTTGCTGCAGATATCTTTGACGGAACGGCCGGAGTCTCGATTGGAGCATCCAAGGTAGATTTTATATTCGATCGGCAACAGGCTGATCAAGTCCCGTGGACAGACGTTTGCACAGACGCCGCAGCCAGTACATTTCTCGGGATCGATATCGGGCAGCCGACTCTCCGTCATTGTAATGGCATCGAACGGGCATGCTTCTGCGCACGACCCAAACCCAAGACAGCCGTATGGACAGGCTATTGGCCCTCCGGATGCGATGTGGGCAGCCCGACAATCTTCTGGTCCATTATAATCAGCGATCCGATCGCACACTCCGATGCCGCCCTGGCAGTGAACCACCGCGCGCATTGCGCCTATATCTGATGTTTCAACCCCCATGATATCAGCGATTTCCTCTGTGGTTTTCTGTCCACCGGCTTTGCACAAACCAATGTCTTCCCCCTCGACGACGGCTTCAGCGTAGGCGCGGCACCCTCCATACCCGCATGCGCCGCAGTTTGCACCGGGAAGTATCTGGAGGATTTTGTCAATACGGTCATCAGTATCCACTGAAAATGCCCGTGAGGCAAGGGCAAGACCGATGCCAAACAAAAGCCCCAACGTTACCATTGCTATGATAGATATGACAACCATTTTTTCAGATTTCCCGAAAGGCTGGGCGTTTACC
>JAGXLK010000114.1 GCA_018334735.1 Planctomycetota bacterium
GAGAGACCTCGTTATCAATAAGGCACATACTGCATGCTCAAAGAACGGATATTCATATTTTACCAGAACCGTCCTCAGCACTGCAACACTAACTGTGCCCGCAAAAACAATTTTGTCGGCAGAGGCGCGGGCAATCAAAAGCCCGTTTTCAAGGGCGCAACACGTCAAGATTCGGCACGAGCCCATGGATTGTGCAGCTGGGATCAATTGTGCTTTTGCCTTCCTCGCATGTCCAGTGCTGAAGGCGCCCGGGAGATTCGGGTTAACCTGCGGACGCAGCTCCCACCAGCCTCGCGCAACTCAGGTATTCAATCTCAGTAACGCTGAATTCGCACACCCCGCTGTTGTAGTCGAACGGTATCTCTTCGCCTTCAGGTTCGAGCACGACTTTTTCGACATTCTCGCAGCGGACCCGGCAGGTGATATCCGTGGCTGGATCGGGTTCTTCGACAGCAGCGATGGCCGATTGGCCGCCCTGGTGGCCGAGAGCATAGTGAATGAGGTTCAGAAGAAGATCGTTTTCTTTTTGCATGAGATTGGTTTCGACCAATGCGGTTCCATCGATATCAACGGGAGTCTCGGGATCGACATATCGGATGAGCGCTTCCATAAACTGGCGCAGCCAGTGGTGGTTTGTCTGCCAGTAAATGTCGAATATTGATGCGGCGACATATACTGCTTTCCCGCCTCCGTCTTCATTAACGCTCGCGAAGGGGAACGGACTGCGTTGCCGGGAAGCTGGCGAATAACGCGAGCGGAATTCTTTTATCCCCCCCTGTCGTTCGGCCATCGGGTAGAAAAGAGCTGCCAGTTCGCGTGCGGTGGTGAGCCGTGTTTTGAACGCCTGACCGCGGACCTGAAGGGGGATATCGGCCGTTTTGCCTTTTACTTCTGCGGCGGGAGAAAAATGGCAGGTGCTGAAACTGAGGGGCTCGATGTACTGGAGGCCGAAGGTTTTTTCGAGTTCGAAAGTTTTGCCATTAATGAGCGCCTTTCCGATTGCGATCACCGTGCCGCCCTGTTTGATAAAGTCGTTCAGTTTTTCGATCGTTTCGCGGCGATATCCTGTCGGCTCGGGCAAAATAATGGTCTGGAATCGAGACAGATCATCTGCCAGGAGGCTGTAGACGATATCGCACTGGATGTGGCTTTCAATGAGCATTTTGTGGGCACCGCGCCAGGGGCCATAATGGTGCCAGTCTCCACGACAATTGTCGCAGGCGGCTGCGTGCATCGGAAGTTCCGGATCAGGGGTTGGGAGCAGCACGGCGGTATGGGGCAGGGATTCAGTGTCTTTGAACAGGTCTTCTCGTTTTTCGACAAAACCGAACGCTTTGTCGAACATTTCGTAGACCGGTGGCTGCAGCGTGCCATCGACATTAACCTGATCTCCTGAGACGGCGGGCGCGCCATTGCCGATCATCGCGGCGAATTCAGTCGTCATCTGCGCTGCTGGTTTCAGCGTGAGGTCGCCCCAGCCCTGGTAAAATCGTACGGACATAACCTGGACATCAACGGTATCGTTGCGGGCGGTGCGTGCGGCAAAACTGTGTCCGAGGTAATCGCCCGGGCGAGGTTGGGATTCCCAGCATCCGATTTCACAGAGATTTTTGATATTGAGGGACATCGCAGAACTGCCAACACGGTTCATGGCGACAACAAGTTCCGGATTGTGTTTGTCGATGATAGCGCGGACCTCTTTGAGATAATCTTCGACGGTGCGCATCGTGAGACGGTTGAGCAAATCGGTCGGCATGTTCGGGCTGATTTCTTTCCCCAGTTCTTGCTTCCATTTGCGCTGGCAATGGGAACAGAAGCACGGTTTTTCCCCACCCAGCGGGAGCGGTATATCGAGCCAGAAACCGTCGACAGGGTATTGGGCGATTTCCGCCAGTTGCGGCATAACCAGTTCGTCTTTATACGGGCTATTCATGCACATGCAGGCCCAGAAAGTGCCGTCTCCATATGTGTTGCCTTCGCCGTCCTTGAATCGCCAATCGGGATTAGCGTCCCAGGCTCTTTTGTCCACACAGAGGGAGTAGTATGCGAGTGTTTTAATGTTTCTTCGGCGGCATTCAGCGGCCGCGCTTTTAAGAAAATCCTGTTCGAGCCCGGCGTGTTTATGTCCCACTTTCGTGTCATAGAAAGAATTTCCGAAATGGCATTTCGAAAACAGGGCCACCATATTTACGCGGCCGCGCTCCAGGTAGTCGACGAATTTTTCTGGGTCGTAGTTGACGATGGCGCCTTCAGGGAATTCAGGCATATGGAAGTCCATATGGACCTGACGCATGTGATCACGAAACCAGGGGCAATGCATGGATCAATCTCCTTTCCGGAGGGATGAGGCGAGTTTGAAAGCGGATAGCCCGGATATTTCAAGCGTCGCCAGTGCCGGAGATGCGCGGAAGGCAAACGCAGGAGTGTTCTTACACTTCAAAAACAGCCTGACAGAGCAGAGACGGTGCTGGCGACGCTCCCGGAGGGTGAATCCTTTCTTTTGAGCCGAAGTACACCCTGTGCCAATGAGAAATGTCGAAAAACTGCATCTAAGTCGCTCTCATCCGTGTCGTTATAACAATTATGCCGTTGGATTCATGAAATATCCCGGATAGTCTCCACGGCCTGGCGCAAAGAACACAAAAAGTGCAGAAAAATCCAGCGTCCAGAGTCTGAATAGTAATGTTGTCTGTTCGAAGCGTCAAGGGGTCAGAAAGGTTTTCCTTTTGACAAGGAACAGGATGTGCCTATAATTACGGTCCCTGCAACCTGATGCCCGACGGGTCAGGCAAATGCGGTACGTGGTTGTTTGATTTGGAACTGTGTGAGTATGGCGTAGCGGTTTTTATCCGGCCGCGCTGGAACCGATAAATATACCGGTTGATTTGAGAAAAAGAGGCGATGAAGCGCAAATTTGCCCCCGTTTTTGTTGCGATTCTGTCCACTGCGTTGGCGCTATTGGTGCCGTGCGTATCGGCCCTGGGCGCTGGCGACATGGAGCAGCAGGTTCTGCGCGATTTGCGGGACATTAATCCGACCCGCCATTTAGAACGGTTATCATCGCTACCAAGTCGTTTTACGGGGTATGCGGGATGCAGCGAGGCGGAGAAATACGTTCATGACAGGTATGAATCGCTCGGGCTTGCTAATATTCGTCGGGAGCCCTTTCAGATAATCATTCCTGTCGATGAGGGAGCGGGGAAGATCAGGGTGCAGAGCCTTGAGGGCGAAGAGGTCGAAGCGCCTGTCTATTGTTTTCGCCCAAATTCGGTTCGATCTCCCAAAACGCCTGAGAGCGGTATTAGGGGGCAACTAATCTGGGGGGGGCAGGGATATTTGCGCAATTTTAACCAGAAGGACGTGATGGGCAGCATTGTCCTGATGGAGTTCAACACGGCCAGCCGCTGGCTCAATGCGGCCAAGCTTGGTGCGAAGGCGATTGTCTTTGTTGAACCTCGTCATGCTTTTCGGAATGACGCTGAACAGAAATACAGCTCGATTCCTATACCGATTCCTCGTTACTACATTCAGCGTGAACATCTGCCAAAGATTGCCGGGGCTCTGCTAAAGCAAGAAAACAGTGAGCTTGGGTCGGCGGAGGCGTTGAAGGAATTGGCACGGCTTGGAGAGCCGGGCGCCGAAAATGGTTTGAAGGCAAGGGCAAGAGTTTTTGCGGACATGGTGTGGGAAGAGAAGACCGTTTACATGGTTTCGGGCGAGATCCCCGGAACCGATCCCGAATTGGCTCGGCAGACACTTGTGTGTCACTCTTACTACGATAGTACTTCCGTCGTGCCCGCTTTGAGTCCGGGTGCGGAGAGCGCGTGCGGAATTGCATCTCAAATTGAAATCGCACGTTTCCTCACGAAACATCCCCCGCGCCGGACGGTGAAGTTTCTCGCTACTCCGGGTCATTTCCAGGCTCTTGCAGGAGTCCGTCAGTACGCTTTTGAGGAAGTGTATTCGCATCGAAAAGGAATAGCAAAAACTGAAGAAGAGGCACGTGCAGGAGAGCCGCATTTCTTTATTGGACTCGATATTTCCAGCCGGCATAATTCCATGGCGGGTTTCTATAAGGGGCATTTTTACGATCAGAACGGGGAAGACAATGAAATTAAACTTCAACGCCTCTATTCTGATTACAGTGATCTTCTCCTGGATTGGGCGGGCAAGATTGCCGGGCCGGGGCGGCTTGCGCCGAACCTTGTTTTTCAGAGTGGGATTGTCCCGCAACATGGCCGACACTGGCGTGCTCTTCTGCCGGGACTTGTTGCGTTTGACGCTGAGGTCTTGTCTTTGTGCGGGCGCCCTTCTATCACATTGGCTACCACCGGAGATCCCCGGAACGCTGTTAATACTCCGGCCGACACGTTCGAGAATATTTCACCGTTTCTCAATAATGTAAAAGATCAGGCTCAGGCAAGTGCTTTTATTATTAAGAAAACCGCCGATATCGCTTCCATCCCGCTTAATGACACATTGAAACTCGGTAGGGTCGGGAGCATCTTTGGGCGTGCTATTGAGCAAACTTTGACGGCCTATGTGCCCACCGTGAATGTGCCGGATGCCGTTATCGGGGTCCCTCTCAGTGACAATCGCAGTATGTTAGGGGTCAGTGGCCAAACGTACGCACGCAGTGATGTCCAGGGGCTGTTTGAGGTCTTTGGCGCAAAAACGACGGCGAATATCCCGGTTGAAGGATTTAAAGTTTCGCCCAGCGAAGGTTCGATCCAAGCGATTGCCAAGCGTGGTTTAGTTAAACCTTCCGCGCGAGTACGAGACGAATGGGAGCTGCGGAAGACGGACCTGCGACTGAACTTTTACGAATGCGCGAGCACGACCATTTTCGATCTTGTAGAACCCTTAAGATTCCAGATGATAGGTGGTGCTTCTGCTCTGCGGGCCGAAGCTGATAGTGAAGTCCGGAGCGAAAAACTCGTCGTCTACACGGGGAAACCCGCCCAAAGCAGTTCATATACGCAGCCGATTGCGGTGGTATTTACGAATCTGGATAGGAAGAAGAAATTCAAGTTTTTGCTTTCGGGCAAGGGTGTCCTTTTGAACGTGCCTGTTCCGCTTGATAAGAAGCAGTCTGTTGCCAGAGGGCGGGGGCTGAGCAGCGTGCTGGGATCTGGGCTCGGAGAAGGTGAGGGGGGAACGGGTGAGAGCAGGTATACCAGCAAGGAAAACGAGGAGATTACTCCGGAAGATTTGTTTGAAGGGCAGGGGTTCAAAGCGGACCAACCCGAAAATTACATCCACTATTCAGCGCTACAAAGTGCTCTGGATATGCATCTGCTGGATTACTTTCGCCTCTATAATCTTGAGCAGACGGCGATCAGCAAAAAGAATCTCAAAGATCTCCACGCGGAGAGTCAGAAGCATCTGAATGAAGCACTCAAGGCGAAAGAAAAAGGTCTTTACGATAAGGCTTACCGACATACTCGACTGGCACAGTCGCTGGAGTTGCGCGTTTATCCCGATGTTAAAGATACTGCGCACGACGTTGTGAGGGGGGTCGTCTTTTATTTCGCGCTTCTCCTGCCGTTTGTCATTTTTATTGAGCGATTACTGATCAATTACGTCGATATCCGCAAGAAACTCGTGGCAATCGCAGGCTTGTTTGCCATATCGTATCTCGTCCTGCGTCTGGTGCATCCGGCGTTTCGGCTTTCCAAAACGCCGATTATTATCCTTGATGGGTTCTTTATGTTGGTGGCTTCGATCTGGACGATTACATATTTGATCATGAAGTTTCAGACGGTTATGGAGCATATTCGGCAGCACATTGATACTATTCACCGCGCAGATGTGGCTCGGGCAAGCGCGGCTATGGCGGCTTTTATCCTCGGCATTTCGAATATGCGCAAGCGCAAGATAAGAACGATGCTGACCGCGCTGACTCTCATTCTTCTTACATTTACAATCCTGTCCTTTACCAGTTTTGAAACGATGCCGGATCGTCTGCTCCAACATGATACCGGGGAGGAAGCTCCTTACACGGGATTGCTACTGCGTCAGCTTTCGTGGACACCTTTTTCAGAGTTTGGCGCCTACGATGCGATGAACCATTTCCTGACGGAAGGGTATATCGTTTCCCCGCGGTCCTGGTTCACAAGCCGGAAAAAAACAGAGGAATTGAAACTTGAGATAACGCGGGTTGAAAAAGATTCCGGTGGAGGAGCGCAAAAGCGTGCAGAAGTCGCGGTTGCTTCAGCTATGGTGGGTATGGCTCCGCAGGAAAGGCTTTTTTCCGGAGTTGATAAGTATGTAAGGTATGGCCGCTGGTTCCCCGGGTTTGAAGAACGGACAGAAGATATCGATTGGCCGTTCGTTTGCTTATTACCTTCCGGGATACGCGAAAATCTCCGTATTGAACCTGGTGAGATAGAAAAAGGAACGGTGAAGGTGAGTGTTCTGGGACGCCAGCTTCGTGTTATAGGCATTGTTGGAACCAGGGAAAAAGTGGATGGAAAGACTTTCTTCCAGCAGGAAGATCTGGACGAAGAACCGCTCACCCCTGTGGATTTTGTCGAAAGTAGTTTTCGCCAGATGGGAGGCGGCGGCAAGGGCGGGGTCGGACCGTCATTTTCCGCGACAGGGGAGATGGAAGCCCAGGAGTTTATCTCCCGCAGTCAGAAACAAGATGAAGAAAGTATGTATGTGCATATGGATCCCGATCGCGTGCTTTTTGTCCCCCATGAGCTTTGCCTGAAGCTCGGCGGTACCATCCGCAGCATCGCAATGGGACCTGTGGCGGATGAAGAAAAAATCATCATCCGTGATTTTTCCCCGGCAATAAAACAGTTTGCGAGCCGGACAAATATGCCTCTTTATGTCGGGATTGATGGGCGGATTCAACGGTTAGCAACCCGCCCGAGCTTGAGTATGGGAGGCTTGCAGGGATTGATTGTACCGATTATGATTGCCGCTTTGATCGTGTTCAACACGATGCTCGGTGCAGTTTACGAACGTGTGACGGAGATTAAGGTTTACGCGGC
>JAGXLK010000115.1 GCA_018334735.1 Planctomycetota bacterium
CCTGCGAAAAATCAGACGGTTGGTATACGCGACGAAGCGCTTTTATGCAAACGGGGCGCTGACACTTTGCCTGCGTCAAGGATGCCCGAGGCGCATAAATCCCGCTTGTCGATCGCATATCCTGAAGACTCGAGTTCAGCTGAGCCCGCCAGCGGCGGGCGAAACTGGACTTGAGGCGGACAAATGCCGGAAAATGCCAGCACGCCTGGAATCTCCAGGAAAATCGACCGCGTGCTGAACTCCAGCCTCCGGCTGAAGTCCAGTCCGCTCGCGGGTCCGCCCGCTTACAAATCCGCCGGGGGCTGATATGTGCCGGGCCCCTGGCCCTCAGAATCGGTTTCCAGGCAGTCCTGTCATTACAATACGTCATGTGGCGAGTACGTTTTTTGGCCTTCTGCCATACCGTGAGCCAAAACCCATGTGGCACAGGCTCTCCAGCCTGTGCACCGGGTCCGTCAGACCCGGATTCGTTGTCGTTTGCTGCGCAACGGAATATCCTGCGTGGCGGACAATTGTATCAGCACCGTTTCGTACATGAACCCCGCCGGCGAAGCCGCCTCTGGAGTGCGGTGGCTCGCCACCGCTTTGTCGTTTTCGCCGTTTGACGTTGCGGCTTTCGAGTGCGGCGACCGCGACCCGGGCCCACTGCAGCCCAAAGCATGAAGACTGCCTCCAAGATGTTTTAGCTCGACAGCGAAAAACCGACCGTTGCAAGTTCTCATGCATCACACTCGCCGATCGTTTATGATGCAAGGTTCAAATAGTGTGCCGGCATTCTGCGAAAACCGATTTAGTCCGTTTTGAAGGGCATGCGAGATGAAAGAAGATCTTCGCCATATTGAGAATGGATTTGAGATTCCCAGTGAAGGATACTGCGACCAGCCGTACGTCGTACAAAACGACAACGGATCGTGGACCTGCCTCATGACGACCGGCCGGGGACACGAGGGAGATACGGGGCAGCATGTTGTATCGGTCATCACTTCGGATCACGGTCGGAACTGGGAAGGACCATTCGATATCGAATCCGCCGGCGGGCCCGAGGCTTCATGGGTTATGCCCCTACGGATCCCGGAAACCGGGCGTATTTATGCCTTCTATACCTACAACAAAGAAAACCGTCGGGAAGTTAAAAACGTCAACGGCGACACCATATCGCGAGTCGATTCCTTCGGGGTCTACGCCTACAAATACAGCGACGACCGGGGCCGCACGTGGTCGGAGGAACGGTACGAGATTCCGATGCGGAAATTCGAGACGGACCGCGAGAATGTTTACGGCGGCGATGTCATGTTCTTCTGGGGCGTAGGGAAACCTTTCCTCCACCACGGAGCTGCCTATGTTTGTGCCAGCAAAGTGGGAGGGTTCGGGACGGGGTTTTTTGTCCAGAACGAGGGCGTGTTGTTCCGCAGCCCTAATATTCTGACCGAACTCGATCCGTCGAAACATGAGTGGGAGACTCTGCCGGAAGGTGACGTGGGCCTGCGCACGCCCGAAGGCGGCGGTCCGATCGCGGGTGAGTTCAATGCCACCCCGATGAACGACGGATCGCTCTATGGCACCTACCGCACGATCGACGGTTTTGCCTGCCACGCTTACAGCCGGAACGATGGGCGCACCTGGGAGCGGGACTGGATGCGATATGCGCCCGGCGGACGGCGGGTCAAGAACCCGCGGTCCGCGAATTTCGTGCGGCGGTTTTTCAACGGGAAATATATCTACTGGTTCTGTTTCCACGGTGGCGAGAAACTGGGCAATACCCAGGGCGTCGAGAGCTGGAAAGGATACGCCCACCGCAACCCGATCTGGATGTGTGGCGGGGTTGAAAAAGACGGCTACATCTACTGGTCACAACCGGAGCTAATTCTATACGATGATAAGATCGGCAACCGGATGAGCTATCCCGATTTTATTGAAGAAAATGGGCGGTATTTCTTCACCGAAACCCAGAAAAGCACAGCCCGGGTGCATGAGCTCGATCCGGGACTCCTGGAGGGCATGTGGCGCCAGGGTGAGGACCGGGAGGTGGTCCGCGAGGGACTCGTGCTGGAACACGAAGACGGCTCCGGGACTGTCAAGATGCCCGATCTGCCCATGATCCACAACCGCGGCACCGGATACCTCGATCCGGAGACCGGCGCGACGCACGAGGAAGAAGGCCGTCAGGTTGTGCTCGATCGTGGAGGGGTTACCCTCGACTGCCGGGTGAAATTCGAAGATCTGACGCCGTGGCAGGTGCTTTTTGACAGCCGCGACGAGGAAGGGCGCGGGATGTTGCTTCAATTGACGGATCGTGAGACGCTGGAGCTGACCATTTGCGGGCGTCTCTACGACGAACCGGGGGCGCGCTGGGGAAACGGGCTTGCGCGCTGTTCCTGGGATTGCGATCCTGGCCTGCTGGAAACCGGTCGCGAACATCAGATTGCTTTCATCGTCGACGGCGGCCCGAAATTGATCAGCGTGATGGTCGACGGGGTGCTCTGTGATGGCGGGCGGGAAAGACAATTCGGCTGGGGACGTTTTCACCCCTGCCTGAAAGAAGTTAACGGCGCAGCCGAAGCACAAATGGCCCCGGATCTCAACGGCGAAGTGCTCTTCCTGCGGATTTACGATCGGTATTTACGCACCAGCGAGGCCTTAAGCAATTACAACGCTGAAGGCTAACGGCGCACTTCCGGATTGCCGCGACGCTCCGCCGAGCGCGACGCCTCGCAATGACAGGTAAGCGCAAATGCCCGGGCTAGGCTCTGTCTGAGAATGCGGTCGTCGGACCGAGAGCGAGCGAATTTGCGGATGGCGCGGACGCCGAAGCAGGCCTATCCAGTGGAGATAAGCCGATACAGGCGGACAAAGCCAGCCGGAAATGCAGCCGGTCGAATCCAGATCCGTATTTTCAGACAGAGCCTAAACCCAGATGCCATCATCCCAGCTCGCTATCGCTCTGGACGAGATCGTCCACTGTCAATGCGATATTGATGGCCATTTTAATGGATTTTTTCATCATTTCGCTTTGGTTTTCTTCGTTCACCTCGCCCGCCGCGATGTATCCGGCCAAAATGTCGCAAGCTCCCCGCACCAGGGCGGCTTCGCTCGGTTCGAGTTGTACGTATGCCTTATCAGCCATAATGACCCTCCTTTTTTGGAAATGTTGCCGATTCCAAAGTTAAGGCTTCAACCGCTTGCCGTCAAATCCTTCGGTCGAATAGATGTCTTTTCAACTGACCTTAACCCGGATGGGACTGGTCCACGCGAACGGGCCTTCAGCGCGGGCGAGATTGTGCGGGTAGGGGCCGTCCGTGGCGAAAGGACGATTAAAATCAAAGCCATGATGTACGGCGTTGAATGATGGATCGCCTTCCAGTTTCACGCGGGCAAAATAAAAATGCTGGCCCGGCCCCGCGGCATCGTCATCGAAACGGATATTAAGATCTTGCGCCGGTTCTTCGAGGTGGCGAATCGATTCGCCGTCCCGGATGATATCGAGAAAATCGTTCTTTTCATCTTGCGGTTCCAGTCGAGCGTGGACAATACGCCACTCATTCTGGCACCATTGATTCCATACGAGATGGACCTGGCCGTTGGAATCGACGCTGATGGTCGGGCGGTGGGGTTGAGCAGGACGATCCAATTCCCGCACGGCGGTCACGCCCTTGTGGGTCGGTGAGGAGTTCTGTTTGACAGGCCGGATACCCCCTCGTAGAATCCTGGCGGCCTGAAGCGTGCCTGACAGCGGGCGTGCTGATTATTCGAACATCGCATGAAAAAGACGTCTGTGGTTCTGTTACAGGGGAGCGAAGATGCCCAGAGTGCATCTGAGGATTGACGGCGAAGTAGAGGATGAGGCGGAATTCGACACCAAGTTGGTCGTCGGCCGATCAAGCGACAGTGACCTGAGGATCCCTCGGGACTGGGTTTCTCGGCAGCATGTCAGTATTTTTGAGAAGGATGGGGAATACTTCGTTCAAGATCTTGATACCCGAAACGGGACCTGCGTCAATGGTTGTGAGATAACCAGGGTCAAGCTTCACCACGGGGATATGATTGAAATCGGTCCGTGCGAGTTAACTTTTGAATTAGACGAAGATTTTTTCTCGCGAGGTGGGCTGGACGATTACGATGCCAATACGACGATATCGGGTACCGTGAATATGTCGGAAATGGCTGTTGGGCTGGCCGAGGAGAGCACCCCGCATATCGTTGAGAACCTGAGGACCCGCCTGGAAGCCCTGCGTGAGATGAGTGAGACGGCCTGTGGTGAACTCGAGATGGAGCCCCTGCTCCGGCGCATAATGCGACGGTTGCTTGAGGTTTATCCCCAGGCCGAGCACGTGCATTCGTTGCTGTTCGACCTGGATGAAGACGAGGACGATCTTCGGCTGACACTTGCCCGTTCGAAAAGGTCCGACGAGGACAGCGGCATGTCGCGCACTTTGCTCCGCATTGCAACGGAAGAGCTTCAAGCTGTGCTTGCCAGTGATGTCCTGACGGACCAGCGCCTGGAACCAGCGATGAGTCTCCATGATGCGGGTCTGCGCTCGGTGATGTGTTGTCCGCTGATTGTGCGAGATAAATTGCTCGGCGCGATTCAGGTTGACACTTCTGACGCATCGCGGAAGTTTACGATGGACGATCTGGAATTGCTCGCCACCGCGTGTGGTCAGGTGGCGATAGCGGCGGAGAATGCCCGTCTCTACCGCCGCGCCGTTCAACGGGAACGGCTGGCGGCTATCGGTCAGGCGGTTTCGGGCGTGGCCCATTGCATTAAGAACGTGCTGAACTGCGCGAAAGGCGGGGCCTATATCCTTGAGCTCGGTCTCAAGAAAGATGACGACGAGAAAATCGCCAAAGGATGGGACATAGTCCAACGGAACACGGACTTTATGACCGATCTCGTACGGGATATGTTGACGTATTGCCGCAAGGAACGGGGCGAGCGAGAACCGACTGATTTGTCCGAAGTGATGCGTGGCCTGCTGGAAATGGTCCAGGATTCCGCCGAACAGGAAGACGTTACTATCTCCCTGGAGTTCGACGATCAAATTCCTGAGTTGATGCTTAATGCCGTCAATATAAAAAGGGCTGTTCTCAATCTTGTAACTAACGCCATCGAAGCATGTTCTGAGGGAGGGAATGTTGGGATTGCAGTGAAGCTGCAAGAAGGTCAAGAGATTGTCATACTTGTGAAAGACGACGGATCGGGCATTCCTGAGGATGTGCAGAAACGCCTGTTTGAACCATTTTTTACGACGAAGGGGAGCCGTGGCACCGGACTGGGGTTGCCGCTTGTGAAGAAAGTTATTGAGGAACACGATGGCCGGGTGAAAGTGGAATCCGAAAGCGGGATCGGCACCAGTTTCCAACTCACCTTGCCCGTAACGGCTGCAAATCAAGACGAGACGTGACAAGAACGGGCCTTGAGCCCGGATTTACGCTGAAAGGAGCGATAATGTCTGAAGAGAGCAAGAGAATTTTGGTTGTGGACGATGAACCGGACTCCATCGAGTTTGTCCGCGTGGTTCTGGAAGAGGAAGGTTACGAAGTTGTTGCTGCCAATAGTGCGGATGAAGGTCTGGCGGCGATTGAGACCGAGGAACCCGAACTTGTGATTCTGGATGTTCAGATGCCTGGGAAAGACGGATTTCATGCATTCAGCGAGATCCGGCGTTCACCCGATTTCGCAGAGCTGCCGGTTATTATGCTGACCGGTATTACTGACAAGACGGGGATCAAATTTGATGGTGAGCTGATGGGAGATTACATGGGCAGCGAGCCCGAGGATTTTCTCGATAAGCCGGTGGACCCCGTGAAATTGGTTGCGTCAGTCAAGACCGCCCTGAGTTGAGGATCCGGTCCGTAGCGGTCTGTCAATGTTCTGCAAACGGTTGCCTCTGGAAGGAGGGAGCATGAAAAATTTCGATGTCCTGTTGGATCTGGTAGACCAGCACCCGATGCGCGACGTCGCAGTGGCCGTTGCCCAGGATCCTTCCGTTGTGGAGGCAGCAGCTGAAGCCCGAGATCGCGAGATCGCCATATGCACGCTGGTGGGGGATCAGGACGGTATCGCAAAAGCGGCTGATACCGCCGGGGTTGACCTTGATGGACTGCCCATTGTCCACGAGTCCGATCCCCTGGTTGCCGTGAAGAGGGCCGTTTCTCTGACCTCATCCGGCGAGACCGATATACTGATGAAGGGTTACATCCATACTGATGATTTTCTGCGGGGTGTGCTCGACAAAGAAAAGGGGTTACGTAGCGGATCGATTATGAGCCATGTATTTGTGGTGGAAGTCCCCGAAATGGATAAACTCCTTCTCATTACGGATTCAGCCATGAATATCGCACCAGACCTCGAGCAAAAGGCTGCCATCCTGCTGAATGCCGTCTACATGGCCGACCTGTTCGGTGTCATCGATCCCAAAGTTGCCGTTCTGGCAGCGGTCGAACTGGTCAACCCGAATATGCCGGCGACACTCGATGCCGCTGCTCTGGCGTCGATGGCTTCACGGCATCAGTACGTTCCCGAATGCACGGTCGATGGGCCGTTTGCCCTGGATAACGCGATCTGTCCGGCGGCCGCAGAACACAAAAATATCGGTGGACCGGTGGCCGGGAAAGCTGATATTCTGCTGGTGCCGAATATCGAGGCCGGTAACATGCTCGCCAAATCATTTGTGTATTTTGCTGGTTGCCGGCTCGTCGGACTTCTGACGGGCGCCAGAGCACCGGTCGTTCTGACCAGCCGTGCCGATACCTGTGAAGCCAAAATGCTTTCTGTGGCAGGAGCGGTGCTCATGGTTAACATGAAACGCATGCTCAAGCTCAAGGTCGGGAAAGTCCATTATTGAGACGGGCTTCTTCCCCCTTCTTTTGCCGATCGCCCCGCGGAGAACATGGTGAGCGGCGCCCAAATACACAAAGTTTACGAGGGCAAGGAGCTACAGTGTGTCACCTGGTTGATCGAAGGCCCTTCGGGTGTGGCGCTTGTTGACCCGGG
>JAGXLK010000116.1 GCA_018334735.1 Planctomycetota bacterium
GTATGCCAGGCGTTTCAGTGCCCGCAACGAGGAAAAGCCTTTTTCGGGGAGGGCTCGGTGAAGTGTGAGTGCCATTTGCAGCAGTTCAATCAATTGCTCCCGGTCTTCGATTTCTGTTGCTTTTATTCGATTCCACACTTCGTGAAGTCTCGGTGGGAAAAACGCCAGTTCATAAGCAGCCTGAATTTTTTCTCTTGCGTTCATTCTTCTTCCCGCCAAAGTTGCAGATACCTGGTAAGCTGGTTTTGGTTCATGCCAGTACTCAACAAGGCCACAAAGAGAGATAAACCCAAGATCTATTATAGAGTTCGAGCTTCCGCGCGTCCATGCCGCTGATGCGGAGCTCAGCGCGAGGAGCCCCGTGGCGGGATAGGGATCGAGGAATTTGCCTGTCGCCACTTGTTGGATCTCAAACCGTTTGCTCCGCAATGCCGCGTATGGTTAGAATGCACTCCGCTGACGGGATGTTCATGGAGGAGAGCAGAATGTCGTTCGAGCGATTGAACCGATGCCGTTTGAGTTTTCGTCCTCTCTCCGAGCGCGAGAACCGCGTGGATATTCAAAAGGATGCGATTCGCCCCGGTGACGGGTACGCTGAGCTTCCCGGGGAAGTCCGTCAGACGCTCGAACGCACCGCCGAAGGGATCCGCGCGGCTGTGGAGCACGATCGGCCCGTGGTGATGGCGTTTGGAGCACACACGATTAAAAACGGCCTCGGTCCGGTACTCATCCGCTTGATGGAAAACGGTTACCTTACACATCTTGCGACGAACGGGGCGGGGATCATTCACGACTGGGAATTTTCGTTCCTCGGTCAGAGCAGCGAGCATGTCGAGAAGAACATGCACAACGGATGTTTCGGCATGTGGGAAGAGACGGGTTTTTATCTCAACCTGGCGATTCTGATGGGTGCCTGGCGTGGTCTGGGATATGGCGAGAGTGTGGGCGCGATGATCGAGGAGGAGGAAGTCGAGCTGCCGGATCCCGAAAGACTCCGCACCGACATCACCCGCGGAATCGAAGAACACCCCGCCGAGGAGCAAGTTGCATCCGCGGCGGATCTGCTGCGGACCATGGAACGTCTCGATCTGCCTTCGGGGTGTCTGGCCGTTCCTCACCCTTACAAAAAGTACAGTCCCCAGGCGGCGGCCTTTCGGCTTGATGTTCCGTTCACGGCTCATCCGATGATCGGGCACGACATCATTTATCTGCATCCGCTCAATCACGGTGGCGCAATAGGGCGTGCGGCGTTGCGGGATTTTAGATCGTTTGCCCACACCGTCAGCGACATTGATGGAGGGGTTTATCTGTCGGTGGGGTCGGCCGTGATGTCACCGATGGTTTTTGAAAAATCAATGTCAATGGCGCAGAATCTCGCGTTCCAGGAAGGTGAACGTATCCAATCGCACCTGATCACCGTGGTTGACCTGCAGGAATCGACCTGGGATTGGGATGAAGGGGAACCGCCCGAAGATCATCCAGATTATTATCTGCGTTTCTACAAGACCTTCCACCGGATGGGGGGCGAACTCCACTACGCTCAGTGCGATAACCGCGATTTTCTGCTGGCACTTTGCGAGGAACTGGGCGTTGAAGGTTAATTTGTTTCAGGATTTCAGAAAATGGTTGACAGACCGAACGTTCTGATAATCAACACGCACGACAGCGGACGCCATTTTGGTTGCTACGGTGTCCCGACCGTCCACACTCCCACCATCGATGCCCTCGCCGATGATGGAGTGAAATTCACACGGATGTTCTCGACCAGTTCGATTTGCAGTCCGAGCCGCGGATCGCTGTTGACGGGGCAATATCCGCAGCGGAACGGTTTGATTGGCCTGGCCGGCGGTTGCTGGAACTGGGAACTCACAGAGCCGACCCGGCATCTCTCACATGTGATGAAAAATGCCGGCTACAGGACGGCTCAGTTCGGCATTCAGCACGAGACAACAGATCTCAGCAAGATGGGTTTTGAAAAACACGATCCATACCTCCCCGAGGAAGACGGTCCAAAACACGCCGTGAGCGTGGCGGAAGGCTTCGCAGAATATGTTCGCAGGGAGGGGAAATACGAAGAACCGTTTTACGCCCAGATTGGTTTTTTCGAGACCCACACACCGTTTCTCCGCGGTCCGATAGAGGCGGACGATGAGCACGGTGTCTGGATTCCACCATACTGCGAACCGGGGAAAGAGAATCGCTGGCACGGAATGCCGCATCCCGGGGACGAAAAATTGAGAGATCATGCTGCCGAGCTGCAGGGATCGGTGCGGCACGTCGACGCGGCGGTTGAGATCATCCTGGACGCTCTGCGGGAAGTCGGTCTGGAAAAGGACTCGCTGGTGCTTTTCACCACCGATCACGGACCTGAGTTGCCCCGAGCGAAATGGACGATGCTTGACGCGGGGACCGGTGTCGCCTTCATCCTGCGTTGGCCGGGAGGCGGACTGACAGGTGGGCAGGAGTGCGATCATCTGCTCAGCAACGTCGATTTTCTCCCGACTCTTGCTGAACTGCTGGATTTGCCAATTCAACATGAGATGGACGGCACGAGTTTCGCCTCTGTTCTGGAGGACCCCATCGTTTCGGACCAACCGGTCCGGGATTGTGTCTTTGCTCTGTTTGTGAACCCGGCGACTTATTCGGCCCGGACCGAAAGATACCGGTTGGTGCGTAATTTTAAGGAAGGTTACGAGCCCCGGGGAGACGCCTGTGGTCCTCGGCGCCTCTGGCCGGTCCAGCGGCTGTACGATCTGTCGAACGATCCGTTGCAGGAAAGGAATCTCGTCGAAGATCCGGCCTGCGGGGACGTTCTGGAGGAAATGAACGAAAGGTTCTGGGGTTGGTTGGAAGAAATTGATGCTCCCATTCTTAACGGTCCGGTCCGCACGCCGTATTACGGCCTGGCGATGGAAGATTACCGGGAGCGAAAGGGGTTCGGGCCCAGCGACGATATCGGCCGATGTGACGGTGGGAGTTCTCTGGGGTCGTAGAGAGTATTTTCGGAATCGGAGTCGTATTTTAGCGGCATTCAAACCAGAAGCGTGTCGTGCTGCTGAATCACATTCCAGCGACCCACTGGCGGGAATCCGGGACTTTCAGCCACTGGCCGTCGTTCTCGATGGATTGCTGGCTGACAAGGCCGGGGAGGGTCATGTCCATGGCCCTGTGAATACCGACGGGACACGGTTCGCGATCGAAAATCGCGTTGAGCCAGTCGAGGACCTCGAAATAATCGCCTCCTCCATGTCCCGCTTTTTTGGCTTCTTCAGGAGGATTGCGCCAGATCTCGGGCATATATTTTTCCGCAAGTTCGTCCAGATTATACCACTGGTCCGGGTCACCGTGGATTTCTCGGAGCCAGACGCGGTTCATTTCCCCGGGAGCTCTTGCGGATTCGTAGCTGCCGTCGGTGCCCTGGAGCTGGTAGTTGTTCATGGCGTGGGGGCGGTCGCTGAGCATATCGACGCGTATTTTGACGAGGCCACCACCTGACATGCGGCCGAGCATGACGACAGAGTCTTCGTTCTCATACTCATCGCCGCGCGGGTCGATGTAATGATGCCCGGAGCCCGCACAGCAGACTTCGGTCACGCGCTGATCGCCGAACCACTGAAGGATTGGCCCGAGACTGTGGGTTGGGTAAGTAATTCCATTGATCCCGGTCTGCCATTTTCGTCGCCACCTGGTGATTTCATTGAGCCCTTTGAGTTCGTGGAGGTATTCGCCCTCGGCGTAGTATGGTTCTCCAAAAAAGCCCTTCTGAGCGAGCGAGCGGACCAGGACGTTCGAGCGGGTGTAGGTGTAATTCTCGGCCATCATGTAAACGGCTTCCGAGCCCACGGCGGTTTCTGTCAGTTCGCGACATTCTTCGATCGATACGCCGGCGGTCACCTCGCTGAGAACGTGGATATTCTTTTTCAGGGCTGCGATGGCCTGGGGGGCGTGGAATTGCATGGGCGTGCCGAAAACAACGGCATCGATATCGGAGCTCTCGATCATCTCTCCGTAATCCGTGTATTTCTCACGCGCGCCCAGGCGGTCCATCGCGTCGTCCAGAGCCTCTTCATTGACATCGCACACGGCATGGATTGTAGCTTCACGGCTGGTTTCCAGAGCGGCGCGAAAGCTGGCTCCACGTCCCGCGGCACCGACAATCCCGACATTAAGCGCGTCAGCAATCATTTCTTTTTGTTCCCCATCTCAGGTAAAAGGATATTTCACTGAAATATTTGACGGCCGTGGGAATTATACATCGCAGCCAGCGGGTGTGAAAGCCGGGATTGCGACTCCGCTGAGTTTATGTTCAGAGCGGAGGGCTTGATGTCCCTGTGGTTCGACTTGCCGACCGCATTCTGAACTCCAGTCTGCTCAGGGGGGCAGGGGCCGGTGTGCATACAGGAGTCGCGTCAGATTGTCTCGTGCTAAGCGGTCTTCTATAAGTACTAAGCATTTGATAAAGCCGTAAGATACTTTTTCTTGCGGCCTGAAAGGCCGATTCATAGCAGCCCAGGCTGAAGTGGTCTGAAGTATGCGTTTAGCGTTTCCCGCAGTGCCGCTGAAGAGGTCATTGCGAGGATGCCGGAGGCTTCCGCGGCAATCTCGCTGTTGGGCCAACAAAACGACGAGATTGCTTCGCCCATCTTGCGATGGGCTCGCAATGACCCAAGGAGCGGTATTTCCTGGCTAAACGTACTCCGCGGGCTAACCGGCCTCATGACGCTCTATCGAAGAAGATGCAACTGACCACTTAGGTCCGCGGAGGACTGGGTGATGGTGAACGAAGAAATTATAGGGCTGAAAACCTGCAATATAATTCTCGGAATTCCAACGGTAAACTGGTCGTGTCCAAAAGATGGTGCCTTTGAAACATGCACAAGACGGCACGATATTGGAAACCAACATCAACGCCATCGGATTAATATGCTCGTTAAAATGGCTGCGGCTGCGGGGGCCCACCTCAATTTGCTGTTGTTTTTGAAAAGGATGTGGTTACCAAAGCTTAGGATATTTATCGCAGACCGCTTAGCTATGGCGATACCCTTGTTTCATCTCCGTCCCGGACACAATTTTAACTTGCGACGGGACGACAAACGCTTATCTTGTAGCTCACGGATCCTGGGTTTGATGATTTTTTCGGTGTTTGGGAATGAACGGACCGGAACTCAGGAATATCCTTCTTATGGTGTTGCGGTTTCGGGAGCTCGAGAGGTGCTGAACGAGAAGTCCGGGAGGCAAGTATGAACGAGACATCTCACCGCGACGCCGACGGCCTGGCGCTCGGGATCGATATCGGAACCACGGCGATCAAGATCTGCCTGGTAGATGCGGAAGGTCGGGTCGTGGGAAGCGGGGCGGCTGTTACGGTTCTGGAAACCGGTCCCGGGGGGAGAGTCGAGCAGGATCCGGAAAATATCTGGGATGGGATTGTTCATGCTGTGGAAGCCGCTTTTGAAGAATACAGCAAAAAAAAGACCATCACCGGATTAAGCCTTTCGTCCCAGGGAGGAACACTCCTTCTGTTTGATGAAGATAACGCTCCAATTGGGAATGCCATCTCCTGGATGGATTCTCGGCCGGGGCGGATGGTTGAGCCGGCTTTTGATACTGAAATGCAGGAGCGACTTTACCGCAAGACCGGCTGGTCGAGTCGGAACAGCCTGCCACTGGCACAACTGATTCGCATGCAACATGAAGAGCCGGAAAAATTTAATGCGATCGGACGGGTGGAATTTATCGACTCCTATCTCGTCCGGCGCCTTACCGGAGAGTCTGTTTGCAGCCGGTCAGACGCGGCGATCACGATGCTCTACGATTTGGAGTCGCGAGATTGGGACGAATCGGTGCTGACGATGGCCGGCGTAAAACAAAACATGCTTCCAAACATCAGGAATTCCGGTTCTGTTGTGGGGAAGATTCAAGCCGAAACGGCTTCGGAACTGTCTATTTCGGAAGACGCGGAGGTGGTTCTGGGAGCGCACGATCAATATTGCGCAGCCTATGGAGCCGGGTGTCGACGAGCGGGGGATACAATTGTTTCGTGTGGCACGGCGTGGGTGCTTTTGACGATGGCTGAGCAAAAACTCATCGATGAGAAAGCCCGGATGGCTCCGGCCGAGGCTGTGCCGCCGGGGCTCTGGGGACTGCTCGGTTCCTCTCCTCAGGCCGGGGCTTCCGTCGATTGGTTCCGATCCGCCGTAATACCTTCGGCTGAAACTGTTCCGTTCGAAGAATTTGAGCGGGCGGCCGGTGAGG
Source organism: Planctomycetota bacterium (assembly GCA_018334735.1). The sequence goes on from JAGXLK010000116.1 coordinate 6,256, forward strand.
TCGCGCCGTCCACGGAAAACCCCGTTTTCATCCCGGCGATGGAAAGGGGAGAGAGTGGCGGTGAGTTTTTGAATCTGGCGCTGGACCACAGTTTCGGTCACCTGGCTCGATCCGTGCTCGAAGGAGCGGCGATGTGCGCGCGCAGACATCTGGAACGCATGGAACTGGCCGGCGCGGCACCCTCCCTGCTGAAGGCAGTGGGAGGGGCAACCCGGTCGGACCTCTGGATGCAGATTCTGGCTGACGTAACCGGTTTGCCACTGGAAGTTGCCGGTTACCAGGAGGCGGCATCGTATGGTGCCGCACTAATTGCCGGGCAGAATACAGAGTTGCTGCCCGCGGAGTTCGAGTGGCCCGGGCCATCCCGCAGATTTGAACCGCGGTCAGAAACGACGGAGTTGTATTCAAAAATATTCGAACGTCTTGGCACGGATTTTAGCTGTTAATTTGAACTGATTACTGTCAAATTAAAGCCTGAGTTTTTGGTATCTACCGTTCACGCGTTTTCTGAAGGAAAGATTCCGGCTAAAAAGCTTTTTAAACAGTCTACATCCGGCTATGCATTCAGTGTTCGTTACAATAACATTTATGCTTACATGTCATTGCGAGGTGTCCCGCGAAGCAGCCATTTTAAAGGGGGAGTTAATCAGAGACAATCAACGAAATCGGAAATCGATTTTGAAATCAAAGAGCCATGGCACTCTCGGGTCTCCC
>JAGXLK010000117.1 GCA_018334735.1 Planctomycetota bacterium
GACGAAAAGCAGATACAGTACCACCGCCTCCCCCGCCAGTAGTATGGCCTCCGTCGGCCGGGATCCCCTCATCGCGACCGCCAGAACTCCCACCGCCGTCGAAAACCCGATGATATACGCGACGGCTTCTCCTTCCCCGAATCCCGCCTCCACCAGGCGGTGCGATAGGTGATCGTGACCGCGATACGTAATGGCATCTCGCAATCCTTTTGTTTCGCGGGAAAAATACCGCGTCAGTAGCACATACGCCAGATCGAGCAAGGGTACGCTCAGAATCAGGATTGGTACCAGAGATGCCTTGACGGGATGGGTCGACCAGCCCCCGAGAACTCCTATTGCCGCCAGAATATAGCCCAGCACAAAAGACCCGGAATCGCCCAGGAAAACGCGCGCCGGAGGACGGTTAAAAACGAGAAAACCCCCGACCGATCCCGCCAGAACGATTGAAATTGCCGCGAGATCCGTCTGGCCGGTTTGTATACCGATGAAAAAGAACATAAGCGCGGCCATAAACGATATTCCCCCCGCCAGGCCGTCCATATTGTCAATAGCGTTCAGCGCGCTTACCACCCCGACAACCCACAACAGGGTGACAAGATAGTTCAGCCACAGCGCGTCGAAAAACGAAACGACAACGCCCTGGGTGGCCATCCCGAGCGTGGCGAGGGCGAGACAGAGCAGTTTCACAACGGCACTGATCCGGCGGATATCGTCCACCATACCGATAAACATCACAAAAGCGCCCCCCATCATAAGCGTCAGATATGCTTTATCGCAGTCGTGGCATACCATCAGCGTCAGAACCCCGGCCAGCCATATCGCAGGGCCGCCCAATCGAGGTGTGGATTCGCTGTGAGTTTTGTCGGGCGCCGGTTCATCCATCACCCCCAGTCGTCTGCAGAGCGCTATTGACAGTCGCGTGAACACAAACGAAAGGATAAGCGAAACCGCGAAACTTGACGCATAAACCATCAAATATGGGAACTGCGAGTGCGAGATCATTTGATTTCATTCCCCCCGACGAGAATGTCGCAACTATCAGGACCACAATTAAAAAGCAGATCGATCGCCGACATGTGCGATTCAAACCCTTCAAAACACTGTGGATACGTCGGATGTTTGTAGGCCTGGACCAGATTATCGATCCCGGCCGATTCAATTTTTTCAAAGTCCGCATAATCTCCTCCATGTTCGCCATGAAGATACGTATCGGCACCCGTCTTCTTGCAGATATCGACGATCAACCCCGTCCCCTCCCCAGCGATCTCTTCCTGCGATGCGATTTGCACCGGCACGTCAATTCCCAACTGGTCGAGGAGATACCGGATCAGGGTTATGTTCAGATTGCACAACATCTCCCACTCTCTCTCGTAAACGGACTTGAAAAAGTCAGCGTATCGGTCGAAAAATGGCGCGTTGTGGTAATTGTATTCGATCGACCGCCAGTGTTTGCCACGCCAGTGCTCCCGGTTATTGATGCGGGCCTCGTTGATATTCTGATGGTATTTCCCTTTGGTCAGAACCGGCACCGTCAACCACTGCCAGCCGTCGTGGTTGCGGATTTTATTGCGATTCTGCCAGCCGAAAGGACCGCGTTTCACGTATTGCACGTTGTCGACAATGACGAAGACATCTCCCGCCGCAATTTTGGCGAAAAAGCCGAGGTATGGCAGATAGTTCGGCTGATGCCCGACGGCGATCATCCTTTAAGGACCTCCTCCATCGCGTCCAAAATCACTCCGACATCCTCGTCTGAAAGCGCTGGATAGAGCGGGACCGAGACGATTTCTCGGTGTGCTCTCTCCGCAACCGGATAGTCCGTTGGGTCGAGTCCGAGATAGCAATGAATCGGCCGGTAGATGGGCCGTTTCGCTTCCACTCCTCGCTCCTCAAAAGCCGAGATGGCGTCCTCCGCGCCCTGCGGAGCGCGGATCAGATATCGGAAATAAACGCCCTCTCCCTGCGGGTCGACCGCATATTTTCCCGCTATTTCATGGTAGCGTCTTGCAAGTTGGCGTCGCTTCTCGATGAACCGGGGTAATTTACCCCACTGTGCCAGGCCGATAGCCGCGTTCAAATCAGACAGCGACACGTGGAATCGCGGCTCATACTCTTCCCGTTCGTCAAATTCGCGCAGGTCCCGGGCGCGGGCGATCAACTTCTCTTCCGAAGAAACAAGCATCCCGCCGTAGCCGGTCGTCAGCATTTTCGTCGCATAAAATGACAGCACCGAACAATCTCCCACCTCCCCCACTCTCAGGCCATCCCGTCTGCCGCCGATACATTGGGCAAGGTCCTCAATCACCGGGGCATTTACATCAGTCAGCCCGCGCAAGTCGGCAGGATTGCCGAAATTATGCACAAGAACAACGGCTCCGGTCCGCGGGCCAATACCCTCAAGAACAGTCTCCACTTCCATAACCAGATCTTTTTCTGCCACGTCCACGACGCGCGGCGCGCAACCGGCCCATTTCACAGCATCCAGAAGAGAGGTGCAGGCGTATGAGGGGATGACAACTTCGCTGTTCTCCTCAACTCCCAGAGCACGCAGACAGAGCGCAAGCGCCGCCGTTCCACATGCCGTTGCGACCCCGTGGTTTTGTTCCAGATCCCGGGCGACGGTTTGCTCCAGTTCCGCCACACGGGGGCCTTCCGAAAGAAAACCGGAGCGAAGAACCTCGATTGCCGCTTGTTCTTCTTCCGGACCGAGGTCTGGCATTGAATGGGGTATCATGGGCGCCCGTTCAGATAACGAATCTGAGACAGCAGAAGGCTTCAGCGGCTTCTGCGGAAATCTCGCTGCCCCTCAGCCGCACGAGTCTCTCAAGGTTCTCAGCGCTGCAGTGATGCGGCGAAGGACGTTGCTGGGACTCGTGCATTTTGAGTGCCTGGATTTTGACGTCAAGAAATTCGGATATATCCACGTAAAAGTTCGCGTGGAATTTGTCCCGGTCAACGTTCCAGAACAACGTGGGGTTATCGTAGGCCAAAACCGTTGAGGGAAAGGCTTTCACCCCAGGCGTGCCGGGCCGACACGCCGTGAAACCAGCCTCGAAAACCGCCACGTGATCCTGGTTGTAGGAGTGGGCCGGCAACATAACCATCGTGGGTTGCAGGTTATCGAGAGATATCTCGCTCTCTCGCTCGATAATCCCGATCAAATCGCGCCGCGGCATCTGATCGAGCCGCAGATGCTTTTCCGAATCGCGGAAGACGATATCCCAGCCATCGAGATCCAGGAACTCGGCCGTGCGTTCAAATTCCTCCTCCCGCACATCTCCTCTGACGACACCATCTTCGCCGTTGTACTGATCGAGGTCCCCGACAGTAAAGGCCATTACATAGGCTTCTCCCCCCAGTTTCTTCACTTTTGCGAGGGTGCCCGCGCAGCCAAACGCTTCATCGTCCGCGTGCGGACTCAGCACAAGCACTTTCTGTCTGGCGAGGAACTCATCACTGGCTTTCGTATTCATCGTCCGATTTCCCCGGGATAAATGAAAATGGGATTCGTCACAATCTCGCCCGTTCGGCGACCTCTCAACCTCAGGCGAAAATATGTCATCCTCGCGGGATCGGTTCGCCGAACCTTGAAAACTCCAGACCACTCCTCGCCTGATTTCTGGCGTTCGATCACAATCTTTTCCTCATCTTTCACCCGCTTTTCCTGTATCAGCTGCAGAAAAACAGTATCACCCGTTTTTTCTGCAAGTCTCGCCCTGATTTTGACATGTATTTTCAGTTTTTGCGAATCGGTTCGGACCGATTCCATAAACCCATGCCCCCGGCCGTCCCCCTCGGAGACCGAGAAATCGAGAAGCTCGATGCGGCCATCACGCCCACGGGCTCTGGCATACATGCGACCTGTGGTCAGCGCGCGCATCACGGACTCGGGAGACAAATCCGGCATCAGCAGAATCGTTTCCCGCGCATCGAGTCGCTCTCCTGTATGATAATCGCTTTCCGAAACGACGTGCAAGGGCGATTCCCGCTCCTCCCGGCAGTATTCCACGAGGGTCCTGTCCCACAACTTGCCCGGTTTGCAGGCCGTGCGGGCGTCGGCGTAAATGCCCGCGAAACCCGAGGCCCCGGTCGTCTCCTCCACATGATTCAGATAAGGCCGCGTCACGAGTCGGACGCCGTTAATCGTCTCTTCGTGCGTTATTTCCGGCGCCGACCAGAACGCGAGAGCACCTTCCTGCACGGAAAGCCAGTCAAGATACTGCTGAAACGGCTCCGGGCCATTGGTCGGAGAATACTGGTCGCGGGCCACTCTTTCCGCAAAAGGATAGCCTGAAAGCAGCAGGACGAAGCCCCCGGCCGACACAAAAAGGCCCAGCCAGCGCATTCTCGGGTCCCTGATATCTTTTTGGGTGCCCTGTTCATCGACATATTCGAAACCTTTCCGGCGGCGGATCCATATTCCCAGCAACACCAGGAGTCCCGGAAGCAATTTCACGAAACTCATGACCGTCCAGCGTCTGGGGCCATCTGGATTGGCCGTGACCGGCATTTTGCGAATCCGCGCTGGATCGTCAAGACCCACAACTGTCAGTTGTTCGCTCCACTGGTGAACGGAAAAATCCTTACGACCCGGCCAACCCTCCCAGTAATAATGCGGCGCGACGTCGAGTCCGGGAACAATCACAAGATCGGGATGCGCACGCTGGATTTTGCGCAGCCTTGCCAGATAATTCGAGACTCCGTAACTCATAACCGAGGGCCTGGACTTGGTGAACTTGAAAAGTCCTCGAAATCCGGGGATACCCCACTCCCCCCGCACGAGGAACTGATCGCTGAAAACCAGCACGTCGATCCCCTGTTCTTCGGCCATTTGGGCGATCTCTTCGGGTGTGCGGGAACCGGCACTGATGGTCGTGTTAATGCGGAAAACGCAGCGGTAGGGACGCAGCTCGCGCTCGTCTTCGCCGGCCTCAACGGTTCCCGATAGAAGGAGAATCAATCCGATAATGAAAAGGCTTTTCCGCATCACGATTGTTTTCGCTTTCGAGCATAGACGGTTATGGAGGAACCCGTCAGTTTTTGGCCACGGGTCAGAAATCGCTCCAGTTCAGCTTTCCAGAACCACGCGTGTCGTCGGAACCGTTCCAGAAACCCTCCGGCGCTGCGCGGGATCGCATTTTGCATCTTCAGGACTTTAAAACCCGTTTTACGGAGCAGTTTCCGGATGGTGGACGTATTGTAATCGTACAGGTGGCGTGGCGGATTTATCAAAAAAAAGCGGCGGCCGAAATTTCCAAGCAAAGCGAGCATCCGATCGACTTTCACGTTGGCGTTGGGCACGCGCAATATGAGGTAACCGCCGGGACGAAGCAGTCTGGCGGCATGGGAGAGGACGGCGGTCGGGTTGGGCACATGTTCCAGAACGTACCACAGGGTGGCCGCCCCAAAACTCCCCCTGGCGAACGGCGCATCCTCCACGTGGCCGGAATGGACCTCAAGATTCAGTTTTTCGCTGGCATACCGGGCCGCATCGGGGGACGGTTCGACTCCGACACATTCCCAACCGGTCTCCCGCATCATACGGAGAAAAAAGCCGTGGGCACAACCGACATCCAGCACGCGGTCGGGTTTCATGACAGAGTTGAGAAAATCCACTCCTTCTTTTTGGAACGGTCGCCGCATCTGTTCTTCCCAGAGGTCTTCGCTTTCGGGCTGGAAATAATCCGCGTAGAACCGTGTCATTTCGTCGGGGGTAGGTCGTGGGTTGCAAAAAACGAGTCCACAATCCCGGCATCGGACCATCCAGAACCCATTTTCCTCCACCACCCGCCGGTGCGAATTCCCGCCGCAGAGGTCACAGAGTACAGTCTCCACCTCCTCCCATTCCCAATCGGTATGTTCCAGTTCGGGATTAACCACGTTTACCGTTCCGATTCAAGCACTCTTCATAGACAGTCTCAAACTTTTGGATCATCCTTTCAAGGGTGAAACAGCGGAGATGTCGTTGGCGTCCTGCCTGCCCGAACTGTTTCCGTAATTCTTTGCTCGAAAGCAGTTTAATAATAGCCTGAGCAAGATGAGCAGATGATTTCGGTTCAACCAGTAGACCTGTTTTGCCATCGGATATGACTTCTGCCAGCCCTCCGACACGGGATCCCACGACCGGCAGTCCAGCTGCCATAGCCTCGACAGCCACTAGGCCAAAACCTTCGTACAGGGAAGGGACAACCGAAATGTCCGCAGCCGAAAGCAGAGCCGGGACATCGTCGCGTCGGCCAGTGAGGACAAAGTTCTCTCCCAACTGAAGTTGTCGGGCCTGTCGGAGAATCGTATCCCGTTCTGGCCCGTCGCCTACGAGCCAAAAATGGGCCTCTGGCACTTTTTTCAGGACACGCGACGCGGCTTCCACGAAATATTTATGCCCTTTCACCGGGCTCAATCGGCCAACCGAAATCACGACGGGCGCTGAATCAGAGACTCCGAACTCGCGCCTCACCTCTTGCCGTTCGCAGCCGGCGGCAAAATCTTTTGGGACTCCGTTATGTACAACTCGTGTATTGGCTTTCGTAGACAGTCCAAGTTCGATGCTCTCCCGTCGCTCAGCTTCACTCAGAGTCGTGAGAACATCGGTCCACCGGCCGACAAAACGTTCGGAGGCGAGAAGCAAATTCTTCAGAGGGCCCCGGTCGGGCACTCCTCGGATGTTGCTGCGGGAAGCGTATATGTGCCCGTGGGGTGTGTGGAGGACACCGGGCACGCCGGCAATCCGGGCCGCGAGACGGCCAAGGAAACCCGCTTTTGACGTGTGGGTGTGGACGATGTCCGGCTTTTCCGCCCTGATACGCTTAACCAAACCCGCTAAAGCCGACACATCCATGAGTGGATGAAGTCGCCGGCACAAATCGGGCTCCCACTGTATTTCCTGCCGTGAATTGCGTGCTTCGGCAAGGATTCCTTCTGCCCTGCCATCCGTTCCCGAAATAAGAACCGGTTTG
>JAGXLK010000118.1 GCA_018334735.1 Planctomycetota bacterium
GGAGACAGAACCGGCGAAGTAAAACCGCGGGCCGATGTGACACCGCAGAACGGCCGCTGGGGACCACCTCCTAAACCGACCAAGGAAGATTGGGTTCTTGTCCTGGAGGCCACTGCATGACCTCCCGAGAGCGCTTCTGCCGAACATATGATTTCCGACATGTGGATCGTCCGGTGCGGTGGGAATGTGTGGCATTCTGGGGCGAAACGATTGATCAGTGGAAGAGCGCCGGGACATTCCCTTTGGAGGCCGATCCAATGACGTATTTTGGCTTCGACCCGCAACCGAAAATTTCGGCCGGTCTTGGTTTTACATCAATGCGGCTTTCCGGCCCGCCAGTCACATCTTGGGTGGTTGAGGAAACGGATAATACGCGTGTTATCGAGGACAGCCTCGGGGCAGTGCGCCGCGAGCGGACTGACGGTTGCAGTATGCCGCAGTGGATACGTTTTCCCGTCGAGTCCCACGAAGACTGGCTTGAAAAGATCAAGCCGCGCCTCGCCCCTGCGGAGCACGAATACGGAGATTGGGAAGATCATGCTCTCAGTTCGCGGACCAGTAAGGATCCGTGGGGTTTTTGGCTCGTGGGCCTCTATGCGTTCTGGCGCAATTTTTGGGGTGAGGAGAATCTCGCGTATGCTTTCTACGACTCGCCAGAAACCCTTCACGATATGGCGCGGAGTTGGCTTCGCTTGCACCGGGAATGCACTCCACTCGTTTTAGAAAGAGCGCGTATTGATTATGTTTTGTTCCACGAGGACATGGCCTTCAAAAACGGCCCTCTCATTGGACCGGACCTGTTCGAGCAGTTTATGGTACCCTACTACCGGGAATTATTTGCTCATTTGCGCAAGCACGGTCAAACTCGGTTGATGCTCGATTCTGACGGCCAGAACGGTCGCGTCCTGGATTGTTTTATTGAACTGGGCATGAACGGGCTTTTCCCATTTGAGGTGGCGGCCGGTTACGACGTGAGGGAGGTGCGCAAGCGCCATCCACGGTTCGTTATATGGGGCGGGATTGACAAACGGGTTCTAAACGCAACGCGAGACGATATTAAGGAGGAGGTCATGGCAAAAGTCCCTCAAGTGTGGGAGCAGGGCGGCTATTTCCCATCTCTCGATCATGCGTGTCAGCCATGTCCGCAGGAGAATTTTGAGTACTACCTGAGACTTGTCCGAAGTCTGTTTCCGGGTCGATAAATTTCGGTTTGGCATGAACAAGGAGATCCAAATGGAAGACAACGCTCTGCTGCGGCCCGCGCGTGTCACCCCCGTCCTGCGCAATGAGCGCGAACTGCGCGAGAGTCTCGATGGGGAATGGTATTTCCGACTGGATCCGGAAGATTGTGGCGTGCGTGAGGGCTGGTTCCGTTCGGTAGAGAATTTAACAGAACGGATCCGCGTTCCGGGATGCTGGCAGGGACAGGGATTCGGCGATGAGAGCGAGGACCGATTGTGGGATTTCCGCCTCGAGGGCCGAGTTTTTCAAGCGACTTACCAGGGCACGGGCTGGTATGGTCGGTCCTTTAACCTCCCGGCTGGATGGACAGGTAAGAGGATTTGGCTCAACTTTGGTGGGGCTCATCCCAGCGCTGAAATCTGGCTTAATGGGATTCATCTCGGTGAGAATAGCCTGCCGTTTATCCCTTTTGCTTTTGATGTGACGGATAAAGTTCAGCGGAGCAGTGAAAATGAACTTGTCGTCAGGGTACACGAAAAGAACCGACAATTCGGCCTTGCGTACAGCTGGCAGGGCAATTGGTCCGGACTTTATCGCGGGGTGGAGCTCTCTGCCACAGGGCATTGCTGGTTTAAACGCTGCACTGTCTTGCCTGATGCAAAAAACGAGACTTTGCGTCTTCGGGCAAGCGTAGGCGGAAAAATCGACGATCACACACGCCTTGTATTGCGGGCGATGCCCGTAGGCATGGAGGAATCCCAGCAGGAGATTGAATTTAAAGTGGAGGAGGCGGACGGTGAATGGTTCATGGAGATCCCGAATCCAATGCTCTGGAGCCCGGACGATCCGCAGCTGTATCGGGTTGACGTGGAGCTGTTCGGCAAATCCGGATTGAGTGCTGCACGCACGGAGCGAACCGGGTTCGTGACTCTGGAGGCGGACGGTAAACGTTTCTGTATCAACGGAGAGCCGTATTACATGCGGGGTTCGGGCGATTTTATTTCGTGTCCGGAAACCGGGAGCCCCGATACGGACCGCGACCGCTGGCGGCGCAAACTCCGCACGCTCCGGGAATACGGTTACAATTACGTGCGATGTCAGTCTTTTGTCTACGGCCCGGAATATTACGATGCCGCCGATGAGGTAGGCCTGCTGGTGCAGAGCGAGATGGGTATGCTCGGTGCCTGGGGAGGGCATACACCATGGCACGTCTACCAGTGGCCGAAACCCACTCCCGACAACTATCCGATCTTGAAAAAGCAGTGGGATCTGGTGGTCGAGCGCGATGCTTCGCATCCATCCGCGAATATCTACTGCATGAGCAATGAGTGCGGGGCGGATACCGATTTTCCCCGTGTGGCGTGGGAATGTTACCGTGATACGAAAGCGCTTAAGCCGACGGCCATGGTTATCTGGACCGACGGCGGCTACAACAAAAATCTCCCAGCTGATTTCATCAACCAAAATGTAAGCAATTTCGGTCCCGCTGAATTGACCGAACTTGAGATGCCACTGATTGAACATGAGTACCGGTGGTGGAGTTCGTTTCCCGATGTCCGGCTACGTGAAAAATATAGCGGAGCTGTTCGACCTTATGCCGCCAAAATTGCGGCGGATACGGCGCGTTGTCGTGGGCAAGATCACCTGCTTGAAACTTATGCTGTCAACAGCCAGCGCCTGCAACTGATGGAAGCCAGGGCCAAGATGGAGCTGATGCGCAGGGAGAACCCCGAGTTGGCCGGGATTTGTCATTTCAATGCCATGGATACCAATCCTTCGCCCCAGGGCATAATTGATGAATTTTACGAGCGCAAACAGGCCTCCGCAGCTGAATGGCGCCGGACAAACGGTGACACTGTTGTCTTGTGCTCCCTGGGGTTTGCAGACCGCTGTTGGACGGCGGGATCGACTGTAGAAATCGGATTCAGCGTTTCGGATTTTGCGCACCCGCCATTCCAAAATCCACAGCTGCGCTGGCGGCTGGGTTCGGAGGATGAAACTTTCGCCGAAGGCCAGTTGGATTTTTCACACCACCCGTTCACCACGGCGTCAGCGGGTGAGATAAGCCTGACAATACCGGATTTGACAGAACCCACTGCTGGTTTCCTGGAAGCGGTAATGATTGAACAAGATGGAAAGCGCGAAGTTCAGAATAGCTGGAAGGTCTGGCTGTTCCCTGAATCAAAATTGCCCGAAGAAATGACCATTTATGGCGCTCCGGAGACAACGTGGCTTTCGGCCTGGAGCACACTGCCGAGGGCTTCGTCCCTTACGAATAAAGATATGAATCGCGTCTTACTCGCTGAGTCGTTGAACGATGAACTGATAGCGCATATGCACCGCGGAGGAAGTGTCATTCTGGCTGCCGGGGAGGGGTTGGTCCGACCTCACAATCCGCTTTTCGGGTACGTAAAATATTTTTTCACTCCACCCGCCAATTATGGTCCCTACGAAGACGGGCAGAATGGGACTGTGATTGCCGATCACCCCTTGCTGGAAGGTTTTCCCCACAACGGATATGCCGAATGGCCATTTTTCAGGATGATGGAGAACGCTCCCCCGCTGGACCTGGGGCCTCTCGGGCTTGCGGAAGGGGAGCCCGTTATCCGTGTTATTCATCGCTACCCGACGCTTCATCCGCTTGGCTATCTCTTGCAACGGTCTGTCGGGCGGGGAACACTGATAGTTTGCGGTCTTGACCTGAATCCGGACTGGGTGGAAGTGCGCTGGCTGCTGGCGCAGATGTGCCGGGCGGCTATGGAGACGTGCACGGGGGACCGGGAACTGGAGGCCTATACTGAGGGGCGTTTGAAAGAATGTACTCCTTGACAGAACCACTGTTTGGCGAAGTCGGATTTATGAAATACCGGAACAAAAGATCTTCTTCATAAAGTTTCAGGTGTGTTAGCTTCTATCGCGCAGTCCCCGGATTCTCTCAAATGGCCGAAACCTACACCTATAATATGTGGTGCCCGCCCGATTGAGTTTGGCAAAAATAATGCGAAGGGCTAAAATGGGTTCGAGGATGAAAGATATTATGCAAAAAAAGAGCGCAGCCGAATCGAACAAATTCTCGTTTCCCGCGACCTCGGACTTTTCTCAGTCGGGGTAAGCGTGGCAGGTGCCACCGAAACGTCGACCTCAAGCGAAAGGAAGTTGTCTATGAAAAATCATATTCGCTCTTATTGTGTCGCTTTTCTTGTTTTGTTTGGCATGTTGGCTTTTGGCGGGTGCCGTTCGACAGAAGAGGTTAACAAGACCTCAAAACCGGAAGTTCCGGGGCCGGAGCTCGCCGCGCTGGCCGAGCGTGCTGAAGAAGCGATGGCGGCGGCGGGTGATTCTGTGGGGCGCGAGTATGCAAATCGCCTGGGCAGCGAACACCGCCCTGCCTGGATCAAGTATTTCAAGAGCGAGGGGCCCAAACCGTCACGTGGTAATCAGAAACGTGTCGTCCGGAACATCAAGCGGCTTATAGGACTAATCGAAGCCGCCGAGGAATGGCCTGCTCCCGGCCGCTACACGATTCCTCGTGCGCCTGTGGCGCCGGTGATCGATGGGAAGCTTGACGAAAAAGTTTGGAAACAGGCAGCAATGTGGGACGAGATTTATCCTTTCAACAAGAGGGAGGCTGAAGGCCCGAAAACCATCTGGCGGGTGTTGTGGGACGAACAAAACCTGTACTTCGGCTTTGAATGTGCTGACGAGGATATTGTGGCGCCCGACAGAAAAAGAGATGGTCACATATACTTCGATGATTGCGTCGAGATGTTTATCCTCCCTGTTTTTCGTTTCCGCACTTACTGGGAGATTGTCATCGCCCCTAACGGATGCCTGTTCGATTCTGCCCAGTGTAAACATACAAAGAAATGGGGTTGCATTTCTGACCGATCTCAGAGTGTAGAAGGAATGCAGCACGCTGAAAACATTCGCGGCACTCTCAACGACTCTGAGGACACGGATGAGGGATATACAGTGGAGGTGGCAATTCCCTTTTCACAGTTGCCCGGCTACACGCGATGCGGGCCGAAAGCCGGAGATCAGCTACATTTCATGTTGGTCCGTCTGGACCGGATCAATGGGGAGTTCAAAACTTACGCATTCCGTCCTCTGCAGGCCTGGGGACATAATATCTGGAATCATGCGGTCATGGAGCTGGGAAAAGCAGGAAGTCAACAGGGAACGGAATGAGAAGTTCTCTGTCTGGCCAAGCCACGGTTTGGATTGAACGTTCGGATGACAGGGTTTGCAGAGGCGAGGCGGTAAAGTAAAATAGGATTTGGAATGCGAAGAACTACTCGAAAAGTAAAATTGTCTTACCGTCTGACCGCGCCGAAGTCCGTGGTTTTTGCTATTCTGCTGACAGTCGTCTTTGTATGTGCGGGGATGTCCGCCGAATCACCGACCTCTTACGGGGCAGCTGCGACCGTCGATGCTGCTTTCGTCCGCGTTCCGATGGCCCAAAAACCACCGACCATCGATGGCCAGATGAAAGAAGGCGAATGGGCCGATGCCTCGTCGTTGACTGGGTTCTGGTATGATTCTGGAGGGAGCGCTTTCAATTATCTCGCGCCCGGTGAGACCCAGAATAAAGCGTACTTCATGTATGACCGGGACAATTTGTATGTGGCCGTGATCTATCCGGTCTATCCGAAAGGCTCGTGGCTGAAAGCTAAAGGCCGTTTTCCCAACGTTCTGAGGCATCCCCGTTATGGCGTTCTGGGAGACGATCACGTGGAATTGGAGTTGCGTCCGTACCACGATCCTGGGCGCGGTTTTAAACTGGGGCTGTATCGCTGGGATGTCAACTCCCTCAACACCGTCTGCGACTGGACCTGGTCGTTGAAACGGGGTTCTTACGACATGACCTGGCAGTCTCACGCCGTGATTCGCTCGAAAGTCGATTCCGAACGCTGGGTCACCGAGTACGCGATCCCTTTCCAACCCATGAAGCAGGGCGATTATGCCGGGAAAGACGAGGACGGCCAGCCGCTCGTGGAATTGCCGCCGCCGGACGGCACGAAGTATCGGTTCTGGCTCCACTGCGGACTCGGTGGTTCCAATCTGCCCCTCACACACGTCTTCGATCAGCATATCTGGAATACAACCAAAGGCCAGCTTGTCTTCGATTCTGAGTGTGTGGCGTTCCAGATCAACGATCTCGGGCCGATTATGGACGATGTCATCGATGTCCGGATGCACGTGAAAAACCACAGCCCGCACTCCGAAACAATGCGACTTGGTTTTTTCGTTGAGAGCGCCGAAGGTTTGATATATTCCAGTTACGATTCTCCGAAATTGACCGAGGGACTTCTGGAGTTGCGCCCCGGCGAAGAGAAAGATCTCCGCCTGCGCAAGGCCTTCCCGGGTATTACAAAATACGGCAATGTTTTATGGTTTGATGTGCGCAGTGCCGGTCGCCCGGCCAAAATCCTCTTCCGGGCCCGCCTGATGCGGTTTAATTCGCGGCAGGGCGGAGAAATGGAAGTCAAACATCCTGTGCTCGACCCCGATACCGGAGAACCCGTGCTGAATCCGAATACCGGGATTCCTCTTCATGAAGTCAAAATGCAACCATACGTGGAACTGTTGCCGGAGATGCTGCGAAAAGCCCGCCCGAAACGCACGGATTTCGACGCCTGGCTGAAAGTATCGCATTACGATAAGCGTGTTTTCGTCGTCGTCGACCGCGGGGTTGCCGGTGCCAGTGAGGAGGTCGGTCGTGCTGAAGAAGCTTCCC
>JAGXLK010000119.1 GCA_018334735.1 Planctomycetota bacterium
GGGAGCTTGAAAACGCTCTCCTTCTCACCGGGAAGATGAGATATATGGACGTCTTGCGAAAACAGATTAGAAGGCTCTATGAAAATAAAGTAGAGATAAACGGCAAAAAATATCCTCCATCACATTATGATAGCAACGGTTGGAATGGGAAAGGTCGCTATCACCGGTCGCTCACACGCCTTTTCCTGGCACAATTCCGGCCGGAAGATATGAAACTGATCGAAGAAGATCTTCAACGTCGCGGGAAACACAAGTTCAGCTACCGGACAGGATTTTTCTACCACGTGGATGATTATGCGTGGTTATTTTTCGTACTGGGGAAAAACCCGGAATTTCCCCGGCGCATGTTCGAATCTGATATCAAAAGGATCCGCCATCGCGTAGAGCAGATGAAGCGAGACAACAGCGAAGACTGGAAACGCCGCTCGGACCACGCACAACGCTTCCATCCCGTCTCAACCCATACCCTCGTCAACCTTACATGTGGTAGTATCGGCCCACTCTGGCAAAGCACGCCCATCCTGGCAGAAGCATGGCATTACGATCCCACAGAAGCCCGCCCCGGGTTGCCACCCGATGTCGGAGCTCTCGTGAATTCCATTACAAAGCAAGGATTTGGCCTCCAGCTTGTCAATTTGAGCCAAACCCAAAAACGAAAGATCGTAGTCCAAACGGGCGCTTATGGCGAAAACAAATGCATACGTGTTAATTTCAGAGGCAAAAAATACGCCGTGGATAACCATTATTTTGTGGTGGAATTGGGGGCCGGGTGTGGTGGGAAACTTCAGGTAGAGGTTGATCGTTTTGCCAACCAGCCCACCGCCGGATTGCCCTGGGAGAAATAACAAAATCCAGATTGCCTGCAGTCGACTGCCGTGAAACTACGCGTTCATAATCTGGGTCGAGCTATTTCCTATCCGCGAAATTTCGTCGAAACTAACCTGCTTCGCTTCAGTACGAGCTGCTTTGATCAGCTCGTCCAGCGACTCTCCATCTTTGGGGAATCGCGCTGTTCCCACGCGCACTTCCAGATCCTCAATTCTTCCTCTGGCCCCCAAATCGAGAGTATAGGATCGAATTCTGTTCTCAAAATCTTTCATAACTTTTTCGACCTGGCCCGCCGCATCCCCTTCTCCGAGCATGGCAAATTCCACACCTCCAAGTCGGGCTACTGTCGCATCTTCAGGAGCCCCTTCTTTCATTTGCTGTGAAACCTGTTGAAGAACAACGTTGCCAGCCGTATAGCCAAAATCGCTATTTATTTCCTCCACTCCGGAGAGGCATGCATATCCCACTGCTGCCCTGGTTTGAGGATTCTCCGACATCTGCAGTCGCTCCCGAAACTTCGTCCGTAATTCAGTTTCTGCGCTCAGCCCTGTTACCCCATCTTCACAATGCATTTTTTGCAATTTTTGCCTGGCTTCCTGCGTAACCAACCAGAGCGAATAGAAGGCATAGGAAGTCACCACAAGCCCCCACAACAGAACTGTAACCAACGATGCCCGTAAGACCGCTCCACTTCGTTGCTGCATCGTTAGAAGAAGATATAACCCGATAAGTGCACAAAGCACAATCGAAAGCCCGAAGACCCGCCGCAATCGCGCAACCGCCGCTTTCCCCATTTCATTAACGTAGCTTTCCGCTTGTGTTTCGCAATCCATCCTGCACCTCCAATTTATTCTAAAACAATGACCTTACTCATTTATGGAACCGCCAACCGGCCAGTGTTTCATTCTGAACCACCGCCTTTTGCCTCCAGGCTTATCCCGAACACCCTAAAGCATCGTTTGCGGTCCATGAGGACTCCATTGTTTTACTGAAGTAATATAACGCAAGAAACGTGCCATATTTGTCAAATAATGATACAAATTTATCTGGGCTGCGCTTGACGAGACCTTGCCAGGCTCAGTTGCCCGAATCCATTTCTCCTGTTATAGTACCTTCATAATGGTAGTTCGGGCTTGAATATCAGTTCAGACGGGGTGAGGTCGCCAAAACTATCCCCGCACGAATTCCTGAGTTCAGTGTTTCTGTTTTTTTAAAAATTCGCGGGCTCCAGCCCGGATTTTACGGATAATTGGACGCCCTTTTTGTCAAGTCAGGGCAGAATCTTAGATTGGCTCAATCTCTCTTACCCTAAATCTGGATATAATCATGGCCGACCGACGTTTCACTGTCACAGCAGCCTTGCCCTACTCCAATGGACGCCTGCACGTGGGGCATATTGCCGGCTGTTATCTGCCGGCGGATATCTACGTTCGATACCTCCGCAGTGTCGGCGACGAAGTGGCTTTCATTTGCGGGAGTGACGATTACGGTGTGCCCGTTGCCCTCACCGCCCGAAAAGAAGATAAACAACCACACGAGGTCAATGAACGTTACCGTTCACTTCAGAAAGCAGATTTCGATGGCCTCGGCATTGATTTTGATATTTACAGTGGTACCAACAAACCAATACATACCCGTTTCGCGCAGCAGTTTTTCAAAACTGTCGAAGAGAATGGTTACCTTGAAAAACGCACGCAAAAACAACTCTATGATCCTGAAGAACAGATGTTTTTGCCAGATCGCTACGTTGAAGGTATATGCCACCACTGCGGGGCGACTGGCGCACGGGGAGATCAGTGCGAGGCATGTGGCAAACCGATTAACCCTATACTTCTCAAAGATGCGCATAGCGTGATTTCCGGCGCCGAGCCGGAAGTCCGCGAAACGGTCCACTGGTTCTTCCGCCTTTCCAAATTCGAACAACCCTTAAAAGAATGGTTGACTTCCAAAGATGACTGGCGCCCCATGGTTCGCAATTTCACACGCGGGCTCCTCGAATCGGGTCTGCCCGACCGCGCTATCACCAGAGACCTCGACTGGGGCATCCCTGTTCCGCTTGAAGACGATCCCGATGCGGAAGGTAAAGTCCTCTACGTCTGGTTTGACGCCCCCATTGGCTATGTCTCCTTTACTGCCGAATGGTGTGAACAACAGGGAGGAAGCGCCGAAGACTACCGCGACTGGTGGGAAGACCCGGAGACGCGTATCGTACATTTCATCGGCGAAGATAATGTCGTGTTCCATGCGCTGATGTGGCCGGCCATGCTCATGGCCGAAGGCAATTTCCAGCTGCCTCATCAAGTCCCGGCTAACTGCTTCCTGAACATCCAGTTCCCCGGTGAAGAAGAGCAAAAAATGTCGACTAGCCGGGGCACTGCCGTCTGGATTGAGGATTACCTTCGCGAATATGACCCCGACCCCCTCCGCTATTACCTCACAATGATTGCGCCTGAGGATCAGCGAACAGCGTTTCAATTCAAGGACCTGATAAGTCGCAATAACGAAGAACTCGTGGCCAATTTTGGCAATCTTGTGCATCGCACGATGACTTTCACCCACAAATACTTCGATGGGCACGTTCCGGAACGCCACGACCTTACTGATGATGACACAGAGCAGCTGGAAATGATTCGTGCCCTCCCGGATGCAATTGCGGACCAAATCGAAGAATACAGTTTTAAGGCCGCTCTTGAAGAGTTTATGAAGGCGGCCAAGCAAACTAACCGTTATTTCGATCACCAGGAGCCCTGGGTTCTACGAAAAGAGGATATGGCACGTTGCGGTACCGTCGTTAATGTCTTGCTGAATACAATCAAGGTGCTGACAGTAACAGTTGAACCTTTTCTCCCTTTTGCTGCCGCCCGCCTCAATGAAATGCTGGGCTGCGCGCCGCACGAACTGACATGGGACAAAGCCACGACTCCATTGCCCGAGTCGCGGGGGCTCGCCGAACCCGAAATCCTTTTCGAAAAACTTGACATACCCGAAAACCTTGAAGGACTTGACCAATGAGCGTCCGCCTTTTTGTCGCGATCGACATCAGTGACCAATCTCGGCAAAACCTTTCACAGGCCGTCGAAACAATGAAAAAATGCGCACCTGAGCTAAAGTGGGTCGCCCCACAAAACATGCATCTCACTCTCAAGTTCATCGGCAGTGTACCAGACAACACGATCCCGGAGGCAATCCGCGTTCTCCAAAAAACGGCCGCTAAGGCCCCCCAATTCCGCATGGAAATGGACGGGATCTCCGCGTTCCCTGAACCCGATCGCCCCCGTGTGCTCTTCGCATGTATTCAGGAAAACTCTGCCCATTTGCAAAAACTCGCAGAAAAAGTCGACCACAATCTGGGGAGTGCTCTGGGGATTAAACGCGAGAAACGCGATTTTGTGCCGCATGTTACTATCGCACGAACCCGTAGAGGGAAAAAATGCCCGCCTGTCGAAGAACTTACCGAACCCCTTTCCGATCTCACATTCGGCACCACGGAGGTTGAAAAATTTGATCTTGTAAAGAGCGACCTGACACAACAAGGCCCCGTTTACACGACAGTCGAGCATTTCCCTCTCCTCCAAACCTGAAAACGAGACTTTTATGGCCCCTCCATCCCTTAAAAAAGCGGTTCTCGTTGGTGATTCTATCCGGATGGCTTATCAGCCACTCGTGGCTTCCGAGCTGGAAGGGCAGATCAACATACTCGGGCCTGAGGAAAACGGTGGTGATAGTCGTCGAGTACTGAATAATATCCGTCAGTGGGTAGTAAAAAAAGATCCCGACGTCGCGCACGTTAATTGTGGCCTGCATGACCTGCGAATTGTCGATAATGATTACCAGGTGCCCCTCGAAGAATATGTGCACAATGTTCACGGAATCATCGATATTTTAACCGAGGATTTCGCTGGCATTCTTATATGGGCAACCACCACTCCCGTCATCGATCAGCGCCACCAGCGTGTAAAATCTTTCGAGCGCCACCAGCAAGACGTCATTCGCTATAACCAGGCAGCGTTAAAAGTCGTTGAAAGCCACGGCGTCCGCGTAAATGACCTCTACAATGTTGTTCAGGCAAACGGAAGATCGCCGCTTCTATCGGAAGACGGCGTTCATATGAATGACCGCGGTAATACAATTCTTGCCGAAGCCGTCAGTCAGGCCGTCCTTCGGGCAGCCGAAGACTGATTTTTTAGTTTCCTGATGCAAAACTACGACCACAAACAATACGGACGGCTGCATTATCTCCTTGGTTTAACCGGTGCAGGCTGCGCAGCAGCCGCCCTTCTCAGCGGACCCGCTGGCGCGGAGTACATTGTTCTTTTGGGCACAGCTGCATTATTTTTCATCCTTGCAGGAGGTTTCGTGCATCTCCACGTCAGGGGCAATGACCATGGGGTTGAGATCGCGTTTGGACCACTCCGTTTCTTCCGAACACGCGTTTTATACAAAGAAATGGAATCAGTGGAAATCAATGACCCGGGAATCCTCAGCAAGTGGGGTATACATGGTATGCCTGGAAAGTCGGTCACGTGGCACATTGCCGGCAAACAATGCGTTCAGGTTCATCTTCGCGATCCACATGGTTTCTTTCGATTCCGCGTGATTAACATCGGCTCCGACAAACCCGAAGTATTGGCCGCTTTTCTACGCAAACGTATCGACGCCGCTACGCCCGAGGCCTTCAATTCATGAAACACAGTCAACACGACAACATAATATTCGCGGCCAGTTACACTGATAGCGAAAACATTCGGCGCGAACTGGTCGTTACTGAAAATCTCGCGGTATTTTTCACAACGGCCACAGAACGAGCTGACACCTCCTCTGCCGATCAAATACAATGCGGGCCCCGGGAAGCAAATCGATTTTTGGGACAGGTGGGGGCTCTTGGCCTCGAAGACTGGGAAAAGCGTTACGGGAAGGGCAATAGTCTGGAACCCGGAAGCTGGATGGTGCTCTTAGAGTGGAATGGCACTCTGCGCAAATGGCAGGGTTCTGAAGAATATCCCCCAGATTGGGAAAACCTGTGCAAACTGATCGAGCGATTTTCCGGGCGTTCGTTCGATTGAAATGGCCCATTTAACCGATAAGCAGCTTAATCCCCATAAGCAGCGTGCAAAAGTAAATAAACAACACGAACACCCTTCCGCTCAGCCGCCGGTTCAAAGCTACCCCAATCAGCGTGCCAAGGACTACCACCGGAAACAAAGCCAGGCTCGTCAACAATGTTTTTAGGGTAAACATCCCCAGAAACCCGTACGGCACAAATTTTATCAGGTTGCCGAAAAAGAAATACGTCACGGCCGTGCCTACATATACCCTTTTGTCCAGCTTCTGAGGTAACAGAAACAGCGCGATCAAGGACCCGGCAGCATGCGCAAGTGTTGATGTAGCACCTGCGACACCTCCCACGACCCATCCCTGCCAGTTTTCTGGTTTATATGGCTCTGCACGTTCCGTGAGACGCCACTCACGAAAGTAACGCCACAGCTGGACGCCGACAAAAATCAGGCAAACTCCACCGACGATCGGATCGAGATAACCGCTCAAAGAAGCATGCTCTGTCCCGCCTTCTGCTACTCGTTGTTTCAGCCACAAAAGAAGTCCCCATCCCAAACCGACTCCGATCACCATTCCGGGGATGAGAATTTTGAGATTGCGTACATTCCGTTCGCTGGGATAATGAATAATAGAAAAGACGTCCCCGCATATCAAAACTGGAAGCATAACCGGTAACATCGCTTCTGACCCCCCCAGAGCAACCGCCATCAACGGGACGGCGAGTATCCCCGCTCCTGCACCAAATCCGGCTTTTGTCAATCCGACCAGCAAAGCAGCCCCCCCGACAGCAAGCCATTGCACCAGTGAAAGTTCGATTAATTCCATATCCTCACCTCACCCCCCATTAAAAATTCTGCAGGCCGAGCATTGCCAGTTGCTGAGCGCCTGCTCAAGAAAATTTCCAAACAGTCCAGCCCAAATTTTACGGATAATTGGAAGCCATTCTTGCCAAATCCGGGTAGGCTTTTTGTTGAACACCGTTCATAACCCTTCACAGTCAAAAATCCTGGCCGGTGGAGCGGGCCACCAGCCAGGG
>JAGXLK010000120.1 GCA_018334735.1 Planctomycetota bacterium
ACAGGAGGGCATAAGATGCGCACACGTTGGCTGTCGAGAGGGTTGGTAGCATTGATGTGTCTCTGCACAGTGGGGGCGCTCTCTCCTGGCATATGCGAAAAGTTATTGGTGGCGGAAGCCCAAGCGCAGCCCGAGAAAGAGAAGGAATCGGCTCTGCCCGAGACCTACGGTCCTCGCACGTTCAACTCCGATCTGGAGTTTTACGTGCGGGCGGAAGTTACCGAAGAGGGGGAATCGAAAGAGGTGTATATCGGCATAACCCCGTCCGAGAAACCCCTCCAGATCCCCGAGTGCCGATACTGGTGGGTAAAGCCCCGGAAACACGCCGACGATCTGGACTGGGAAGTGCTGGCGGGGGAACTGAGACGAAAAAAAATCCCGGGGTTCGATTTGCCTACGGGTACCACAAACTTCGACATGCCACATTTGAAACGGATGAAACATTTGCGATGGCTTGACTTAAAGGGCAACGCAGTCGGCGATTTGGGGCTGAAACATGTGAGGGGACTGAAAAATCTGCAGTGGCTTCGCCTCTGCCCTTACCATATGACCGAAGATGGCCTGAAGCATCTGGCAGAGCTGCGAAAGCTGCGGGAGCTTCACCTTCGGGCCATCAGGGTGTCCGATGAGGCTCTCAGGCACCTGAAGAACCTCCGAAAACTGCGGGAGCTTGGGCTCGAATATACGAAAGTCACCGGCACGGGCCTTAAGTACCTGAAAGGCGCCACAGATCTGCGCCGGCTTAACCTCTATCGGGCGAAAGTTACTGACAAAGGAATGCAATACATAGGCGAGCTACAGAGCCTGAGGAACCTTAACCTTGAAGGCACAAAAATTACCGGCGAGGGTCTGAGGCACCTGGAGGGGTTGACAGAGCTGCGGGTACTTCGCCTCGACTGGACCAAGGTCACCGGTACAGGCCTGAAGCATCTGGCACAGCTCCAAAAGCTGCGGGAGCTTCACCTTGAAAGCGCGAAAGTTACAGACAAGGGCCTGGAACATTTTCCGGTACTGGAAAACCTGCAGCTCCTTAACCTCGAATCTACGAAAGTCACGGGTGAGAGCCTGAAGCATCTGAGCGAACTAAAGAATCTACGACAATTTCTTGTCGATGGCACAAACTTCACGGATAAGGGGCTGCAGCAACTTACTGGGCTGGATAACCTGCGGAAGCTTGATCTCGATTATACGAAAATCACCGACGAGGGTCTGAAGCATCTGAAAGGGATGAACAGCCTCCAAAAGCTTTCTCTGGCGAAGACGCGAGTCACTGACAAGGGCCTGCAACACTTAAATGGATTGGTAAACCTGCAGACGCTCTCTTTACGGGGAAATATCACTAACAAGGGACTGAAACATCTGAAGGGTTTGAAGAACCTGGAGGAGCTTGGCCTCGACCGGACAAATATTACTGATAAAGGTCTGAGGCACCTGGTGGAGTTCCAACATCTGAGGGCACTTTTCCTGGGGGAAACGAAAATCACCGGTGAGGGTCTTGAGCATCTGCGGGGGCTGGAAAACCTGCGAGAGCTTTGGCTCTGGCGTACGAGAATTACCGACGAACGGCTGGAGCATCTGCGGGGGCTGGAGAACCTGCGAAAGCTTAACCTCTGGGATACGAAGATTACCGATGAAGGGCTGAAACATCTGAGGGGACTGAAGAACCTGCGGGTGCTTTATCTCGGAGACACTAAAGTAACAGACGACGGCCTTGAGAATCTCGAGGGGCTGAAAAACCTGCGGGAGCTTTGGCTCAACGACACAAAAGTTACAGACAAGGGTCTTAAGCATCTGAAGGGGCTCAAAAACCTGCGGGAGCTTTGGCTCCACTACACAAAAGTTACAGACAAGGGTCTTGAACATCTGAAAGGACTGAAGAACCTGCGGCTGATCAATTTCAGCCAAACCAAAGTTACGGAAGAGGGCGTGCGCAAGCTCAAAAAAGCAATACCTGGCTTGAAGGACCTGTAACAAGACAAAAAGCCCTCCGGCCACGCGGTTCTGCTGCGCCAACCCATTTGCCCATCGAAACCCAAAGGCAGACCTTCTCCGAGGAAGCACCTGGAGCGTTGAAAATAAAGGGCTTTCTTGCCACCCGAAAAACCATAGAAGCGCGTTAGCGGGTTCGCTGGAATAAGACAGGATATCCCACCCCTAAGCTATTTCGCCTTGCGTCAAAACTCCTTGCACTCGGAGAGTTTGTACAGACGATCAAACGGGGCGGGTAAATTGGTGGTGCCAAGAACCTCTTCGACGACGCTTCTTTTGTAGGCTATACAAGCGTAAGTGATGTCCCCAGACGCGCCCGATATGAACGGACTTATTGCAGGATAATGCAGATACTCCCGTTCCAGTTTCCACGTTCCATCTTTCTGTTTCTCGATCGGGAATGCGCCCGTAATAAACCGTTTTTCGCGGAAATATTCTCCAGTGGTTTTCAGCTTTGCTTACACAAATGTCCCAAACTCCTGACATGCCTCAAACAGAGCATCGATATTTTCCAGCGGCACATCTCCTTGACCTCCTGCCAGATACTTTCCCACCGACTGAGTATGAAGTCCTTCAGCATGGTTTTGCTGAACATCAGGCTTTCCTGATTGGCCACATCGTCCCCGCAGTGCAGGTAATCAGCACCCGCCCGGGCGGCCCTCACAGCCTGAAAACGCCGGAGTTCGGTCAACCTGTCCAGCAAACACTCGCACCACTCAGGACGCTCCATCATATCCATGAGAAATTGTTGGTATCCCCGGATCTGCCAGGCCCACTCATACATGTGTCCCACCACGCCGATTACCACTTTTCCTTCCTTGCGTGCTTGCCGCACCGTTTCCTCGTAGTGGGACGTATCCCAGTCCGAATAATCCGGCAGGGGATATTCCTCCAGCTCTTTCAGGCTGGTCGCATTGCGGAGAGGGGAAACGTATCGGTAAAAATGATAGAAATCAGCGGGGATACGGGCCGCCCCGACGGGATTGAACGTCACGTCCTCCGGCAATTCCTCGTCTTCGTAATACGGCGTGTAATCGATCGGCTCGATGTCGTCCGGGCGCCGGGGTCCGAGGCGAGCAGCTTGCCAGAAACCATAATAACCCCCGATATCCTTCGTCCCGATGTGCTCGATAAGCCGTCGACGCAAATCCGGCGTGAACCCGCTGTCGTAGAGTATCCGCTGCGGGCGGCGATGTTCGAGGGTGGCCAGCCAGTTCTCACGATCCGTCTTCATGCTGATCTCCAGTTGTCTTTTCTGTCGATAGGTTTACGTGAAACTGAAAACTTTACTCTTCCATAAATCGCGTAACGTTTGCTCCTCAGGTCACCACCGAACCTGGTGTTTAGCCCAGAAATACCGCTTCAGGCGTCATTGCGAGGCCGCCATACGGCGTGCCGAAGCAATCTCGTCGTTTTTTTAGCCCAAGAGCGAGATTGCCGCGGCGTCCCGCTACGCGGACCGCCTCGCAATGACATTGTGAGCGTGGACGGCTAAAGTGACGCACGCTAAATGCGTACCACCCTGCGTCGGTGGAGCGAATGATCTTCTATTACGAAAATACGACCGGGCAACGCCGCTCAGCCATCTTTCCGTTGTCTCTCCAGGGCGTAGTCCCCACCGGCGCAGTGCTCGTGGAGGACAGGTTGTGACGCTTCCCTGACACCGTGGCAAATCGTTTCTGCCCCCGGCACAGGGCCGGGGAGATCTTCAGGCTCTGGCAGTCCAAAAACAGTTTATGGGAACGCGTATCGTAAAACTCTTAGCGTAGTGATAGTTCGCATAACCTCAACATGCTCGGTTCCGGCAACGGTTCTTCTCGAGATTGATCGTGGTTGGAAGGAAGAGTCTCCCATTGAAGCACGTACCGAATTCCGTCCACCTCCGGGGAACCATTGTCGGTCGTTCGGCGGATTTCTATGTCATCCCAATCATTCTCGGGGACGTTCATTTCTTCGGGGTATTCATCGGGGATATTGATTTTCCGACCGGTCGGCTGCAGCGTATCCTCGTCAACAATGATGTATCCTTTCCCATAATTTCGGTGTCGATAGTGCAGGAAGAGAAGGCTGGAATTGAGACGTTTCAATGCGCTCATCCTGATCCCAATGAAGCCCATGCTTCCCGTTCCGCTGAATTCGATGGGCTCACCCCAGTCGGTCAGTTGGTGCTGCACCCATTCGCCGTCCTCGAAACGAGTCGCGTAAATCTGCATGTTGCCGTCCCGGTCGGATTTGTGGTAGGTGATGATGGGCCGTTGGCGGTGGTCAAATGTCAGGTCCACACCACTGTTGATGATACCACCTCCGCCCGGTATGGGATCGACCCACAGTGATTTATCTTCCAGGGTAATGGGCAATTTACACGGTTCTCCGCGTGCGGATTCCCAGTGAATCAGATCGGGACTTCGAGCGTAAGACAGGTGGTGGTTGGTGGCGCAATCTGGAGTGTCTCTCCACACCCACGCAAGATGGAAGAAATCGTCCGGTCCGTTCAGCGGTCCCTGAGCGTAGGCATTCATTTTGCCCTGCCCGTCGGTCAACGGTTCATCCAGCAGACGCTCCCAGTTCATGGTATTGGGGTCGTAGACGTTGTAGATTTCGTTTCCGTTGCCACTACCACCGATACGGTAATGAAAAACCAATCGATCCTGAGCATCGCGCATGAATTCCGGATACGTGCACCTGTCCTCCTCCTCGCCGGTCATCTGGCCAATTCGTTCGAACTTTTCAATATCCCATGGCTTTTTGCTGCGGAAATAAATCAGCGGATCGCTGTGCATGTTGCCGCTCAGATGCAGGTAACCCTTCGAATCAGCTGTCATGGTGATGTAATTGTGGCTGTCCCATCCCACTCGGGAGGGCAGGACCTGATATTGCCAGTCGCTGGAACCCAGCTCGCGGCACGCTACGGTCATCCTGTGATCGGTGTCATAGTATCCGACGTACTGGCGATCTCCGCAGGTTCTCAGGCAAAAACCAACGGGAAACCAGGATGGCACTTCGGCGATGTTCAGTGTGTTTTGAATTTGAAACTGTTCTCTATTTTTCATTGGAACGGAAGTGATCCTTTCGACTGTTCGGCTGCGATACTTTATACGGTTCATGCGGGACCGCTCAGCGTCTCCATGAGTATGTGTACATTCAGTACGAAGGATCCCGCGCCACAGGTCATTGTCCGCTCGGGAACGGGAGACTCGAGTTCAGCTGAGCCCGCCACCAGCGGGCGAAACTGGACTTGAGCCGGCCAGATGCGGCAACATGCCAACTGGCAGTGAAATCCCTCGCACATCGCGTCGGGCCGCGCGAAAGGAATGGTGCCATCCTCCCGGACATATGTTTCAAGCACCGGATCGACCGCGGCGTTCATCTCGTCAATGAGCGTGCGTTCCAGTTCGGCCCATTTGGGCGGTTTGTCCATCTTCCGGGAAGCCCGGATTCGAGGAATACTGTCCCTGGCGACAGAAGCATCCGGCGGCGCCGGCTCCAGCGATGCACAGCCCAGGATACCAAGCGCGAAAACAACGATGGCAAACTGCCGCATTTTGACTCCTTTCAAGCCCAAGAGATATCCAGCTGGCGAGCTAATCGATCAAAAGCATCGCAGTGACACCCATACAGGATGCCCATGTGGTGAGGCATTCCGGCGTGGCAAAGATCTTCCAGCGATTCCTCGGGATCAACGCCTTCGAGATCAACCGTAATATCGGCTCCCAGCAGTTCCCGACGGGGCGGAACCGACCGGCCCTCGGCCGCAGCGATCCGATATTCGCCATCACAACGCCAGATGCGATACACCGTAACCGGTTCACCATCAAAAAGACGCCCGTTCAGGACGAGCGGTTTATTGATGTTGAAATGCATCCCCAGACTCAACGACTCGGGCGCGCACATGCTGGGCGGCGTCTGCCCGGGATGCCAGAATGTAATGGTCTCATCACCGTGTTCAAGCCAATCAGCAATGAAGGTCGGGCCCATGCCGCACCACTGCGTCAGAAGACAACCGATGGCGGCATCCGTATCGCCTTCCAGGGACACCACCCGGCCTTCATCCAACAGGCGGGCCATGGCCAGGTACGGCCATTCCCCGTACTCGTTGGGCAGTTCCGGCCAGCAGCGAACCGCGAGCGCATCGAGGCTCCGCTGCTCCATCATGTCCTTCAGCGCGAGATAGTATTGCGAGTTCCCGCGGACGTCGTCCGGCTCCAGACCATCCGCCATCGGCAGGCCCCAGCTTTTGACAAATTCAGCATCCTCCGCGATATCCGACTCTTCGACGTTGTCCATGGCCGCATGCAGCTCGCGCAGCCCCATCTGGACCAGTCCCACGCCGAGTTGACGGCTCATCGCGGCGGGATCGGCGTGCATATCGACAAAGCCGGGTGCCGGTCCGCCGACCAAGCCGATGGTGGCGTCATGGAGTTTAGCGGTGGCGGCGGAGACCCGCAGGGTCTGCAACACCTGCGACCGCGTTTCTTCGTCTTCCGGGTGCCCGTTAACCAGTTCAAAAGGATGATCAAATTGGCGAAAAATGGCGCCAAAATCGTGGGCACCCGTCAAAGAACACGAACTCACACGCGGATCATCCTGTTTTTCCGGTGTGGCCCAAAACACCACAGCCTCATCCCATAGCTGCGCGAGAACCGGGGCAAGACGGCCGTCGCCCATCGTCGGTTGGAGGACCAAAAGCGTATCACAATTTTCGGTCTTCATTTCGGCGACGGCCCGGCGCAAAGTGGAATCGTCAACGACCGGCTCCGAGGGACACACGACCTCCACGGAGAGCGATTCAACGGCTTTGCGGGCCGCTTCCTCCATCTTCCCGCCCCATTCCGGGTTGAAACCTCCGCGTTTCCGGCCGATGGGCAGGAAGCCCACCCGGCAGTC
>JAGXLK010000121.1 GCA_018334735.1 Planctomycetota bacterium
GAGCGAAAATCATAGCCGAGCTCCTCGGATATCACACGTGCGGGAGTGGAGTCCACGTGAGCCAATCTGATCGCGAATCTATGGTCCTTTGCATGGGCGAAGCGCTTGAGCAGGCCGATATCAAGCCGGATGCCATTGATTACGTCAATGCCCATGCCACGGGGACCCGGCAGGGCGATACCGCAGAAGCAGGGGCAATCCGCGAGATCTTCGGAACGACCGCGCCCGTGAGCAGCCTGAAAGGCTACCAGGGACATTCCCTCGGGGCTTCAGGACCTGTCGAACTTATCGCTGCGCTGGAAATGGCAAAAGAAGGGAAGATTCTTCCCACGCGAAACCTGGATAATGTGGATCCCGATTGCGAGGGAATTGATCACGTTATGGAATTGCGTGAAGACGAGATCAGACGGGTTATCAAGAATAGTTTTGCTTTCGGCGGGATAAACGCGGCACTGGTCTGTGAAATGATGTGACAATCGGACACCGGCTCCCCGCATCGCCGACGAAGCGTCGGCAAAAACCGGACGATATTCGCCGGCTGAATTCGATGCCGGAAGAAATGTCAGTCAATGTTGTGTTCCCGATAACGACGTGAGAGAATCGTGCAAAGTTCCCGAAAAGTCCTCCTGATCCATCCTCTTGGTTATGATCCGTCCAATGCCAGGGGAGATATCGCCCGCGTGGCGAACCTGATGCCGCCGCTTGGATTGGCAAGTATCGCGGCCTATCTTGAGGAACACGGCGTCGAAACCGAATTGATCGACTGTTTTGCCCATCCCGAGAATTGCGACCGAAAAATCAGGGAATATGTCCGCCACGAAAAACCGGATTATGCCGGCGTTTCCTGCACGACCTCCAGTTTCCCCGATACCGTTCGACTGCTGGAAATGATTAAATCTGAACGGCCGCAGACGCAGACGGTCGTGGGCGGTCCGCACGTATCGGCGCTGAAGACGAAAATCCTCGAAGAGAATCCTCCCGTGGATTACGCCGTCGTGGGGGAAGGGGAAGAAACGCTGCGCGAACTCACGGAGAACCGTGGCGATCCCACGGGGATCGAAGGTCTGGCCCATCGACAGGACGGGGAGGTTGTTTTCAACGGATACAGGTCCGAATTGCTGGAGCTGGACTCACTGCCTTTCCCGGCCTATGAAAAGCTGGACGGCTTTCCGGAGCTTTACCAGCTGCCGATATTCAATTATCCAACCACTCCGAACAGCAGCTGCGTCTCCAGCCGGGGGTGTCCGTACCAATGTTCATATTGTGACCGGTCGGTTTTTCGAAGGAGTTTTCGTTACAACTCCGCGGACTATCTGTACGAACACTTGAAATATATGAAATCGCGCTGGGGAATTCGGCATATCAATTTCTACGACGATCAATTTACTCTCGTGCGTAGACGCGTGGAGGAATTTTGCCGTAAGATGATAGACAAACCTCTCGGCATGACTTACAACTGCGCCGTGCGAGCCGAGCACGTTGATCCGGATCTTCTGAAATTGATGAAAGCTTCAGGCTGCTGGATGATCAGTCTTGGTGTGGAGACGGGCGCTCAAGAACTTCTTTCTCGGCACCGTCAGAACGCAGATGTGGATCGGCTGGCCAGGCGCATCCGTCAGATCAAACGTGCGGGGATCCGCGTTAAAGCGCTGCTTATGATCGGCCTGCCCGGCGAAACCGAAGAAACCGTCCGCCGCAGCATGGAGTATGTTTTTTCCCTGCCGATTGACGATTTCAATCTGTCGAAGTTCACTCCGTTCCCGGGATCACCCGTCTACGAGAATATCGAAGAATATGGCACTTTCGATGAAGATTATGAGAAGATGGACTGCATGCATTTTCAATTTATCCCCGATGGAATGACCGAAGATCAGCTGGAATCGCTTTTCCAGCTGTTTTATCGATCCCATTTTATGCGTCCGAAAGTTCTGTGGGGATATTTTACCATGCTGTGGGAATCTCCCGATAGCTGGCGCAGATTCGGACTGCATCTGAAAGATTTCCTCAGTTTTGCGTTTTCAGACGAACGCATTCGCGCAAGGTAAAGCTGTGAGGTCGTCCAATGCCGAAGAACAATTCTGATATACAATATGAAGAGATAGAGATCTGGATTGTCATACCCGTTTACAACCAGGCGGGAAGCCTGCGCGCCGTCGTCGGCAGCGCGCTTTCGGTCCATTCACGGGTGATGGTGGTTGATGACGGGAGCGATGAACCGGCAGAAAAAGAACTGGAAGGACTCGACGTGATTTGCGTGCGCCACGAGGAAAATCGGGGAAAAGGGGCGGCATTGCTCACGGGGGCTGAGGAGGCCGAAAAAAGGGGGGCGAGCCATATCGTGACACTGGATGCGGATGGCCAGCATCTGCCGGAAGAATTCCCGAAATTTCAGAACGCGATCCGGGCCAATCCGTTGTCACTTATTGTCGGGAGACGGGATATGTCGGGACAAAACGTGCCGTTCGGTTCCCGGTTCGGTCGCGCATTTGGCAATTTTTGGGCGCGACTCCAGACCGGACAGGACGTCGGCGATGTGCAGAGCGGATACCGCGCCTACCCGGTTTTTGTCCTGCAGGAACTGACCACCTGGTGCCGCGGTTTCGCCTTCGAAGTGGAAATTATCACTCGCGCAGCCTGGGCCGGCGTGCAGATTGAGAATGTGGATATTTCCGTGCGTTACGACGATGAAATCAAGGCGAACTCTCATTTTCGCGGGGTTCGCGACAACATGGTTCTGTCACTGCTCAACACCCACCTGACCATGCGCTCAATCCTCCCGTGGCCGCATCAGAAACTGTGTATGGAGACCCTGGGACGCGAGAAGATAACGCTTTTTCATCCGCTGCGATCCCTGAAAACGCTGCTCACCGAGAACGCGACCCCGGGGCAGCTGGCATTTGCGGGCGGACTGGGCGTGTTTTTGGGGACTTTGCCACTGATCGGTTTCCACACTGTCACTATTATTGCGGCCGCGAGTTATTTGCGATTGAACAAGCCCCTCTCCGTGGCCTCAAGCCAGTTTTGTATGCCCCCGTTTGTCCCCGCACTTTGCATCGAGCTCGGATACTACATTCGCCATGGCCATTTTCTGACCAAATTCAGCCTTCGCACGCTGGGCTACGAAGCGCATGAACGCCTGTTTGAATGGCTCATCGGTTCGGTGGTGCTGGCTCCCGTCCTGGCTCTTTTTGCCGGGGTAATTGTGTTTGTGCTGGCGAAAATGGTTCGGAAACGATTGGCCGGTAACTCTCCGGCATAACCTCTGCGGAGGCGAGCGCCGCCCAGGCCGCGACGGATAGGGCTCGCAACGGGGAAGACTGTCAGAGACGTGTAGGTCCGCATCGGTGAGGCGGACCTGGTTGTTTTGCTCTTAGGCTTGTACCGCCTGCGAACCGCGTTCTGAACTCCAGCCTCCGGCTGAAGTCCAGTCCGCTTGCGGGTCCGGGGTCGCTTACAAATCCCGCCTCGGGCGCGCCCTGCGCCACTATCACGACCCTTCCCAGCAGTCCACGCCACGAGACATTGACACGTTCAGTACGACAGGCACGCCAGACATGCGGCGGTACACATCCCTGCCTGTTAAAGGTCTGGCTGCGAGGCTTTCCAGCCGCGGGGATGGGATCCGGGGTCAACGGCACCGCTCCTGTTTTTGAAAGCCCGCTCTGATTCAGGCGTTTCGGAGTTATGGATTTCCGCACCTCGTTCCCGGAAACCTGGAGGCGCCGCGTGAATTTGGGTCGCAAATCGAATAAGCTGGTTTATTCCCTTATCAGAAAAAGCATCCCCTGTGATGCAGCAGAAAAGAGGTTTTCAGACGATGAACTTTTTGTTTGTCAGGCCGCATCCGTACCTCCCGACGTCGCAATGGCTTCAGAGCATGATTTTGCTGGAACCGTATGCTCAGGAGCTCATAGCGGCAGCTGTTGAGCCACCTCATGACGTCCAGATATGCGATCTGGCGGTCGAGGAGTTCCCCGTTCAGGCGTTCAAAAAAACCATGCGGGATTACGCCCCCGATTTTGTCGGATTCGGGGGATTCTCCAGCCAGTTTCGGACGAACTGCGAACTTGCTGAAATTGCGAAAGAGATACACCCGGATGTGCTGACCTGTATCGGGGGCATTCACTCCTCCAGCTATCCGGCCGACTGCAAATACCCGGAACTGTTCGATCTGGTGGTGCGCGGGGATGGCGTCTCGGTGATGAAGACCATAATTTCGGCGCTGGAAGAGGGCGATGATCTGCCGGAATCCGACTGGATACTCCCCACCGCATCACCCAATTTCGATGAGCTGGCCGCAAAACCTCCGCCCCCGATCCACGAAGACGGAATCACGACCGAACCCCGCCGCGACCTGGTGGATTCGTCGCACTATTACTGCATGTGTTACGGCGAACCCGGGCAGAAGATGGACACCATGTTCCCGGAGATCGCCTGCGTGCGCACCAGCGTGGGATGCCCCTTCCGGTGTAGTTTCTGCGTCGTGCATTTCCTCGCCAATGGAAAATACCTCCAGCGGGATGTCGGGGACGTCGTCGATGAAATTGAGTCTCTGCCCCAGGACTACATCTATTTCGTCGATGACGAAACGTTCGTCAACACCAAACGTATGTATCGGATGGCGGAGATGCTGATTGAGCGGGGAGTTGAGAAGAAATATCTCTCATGGGCGCGGAGCGACACCATTTGCAAGCATCCCGAGCTGTTCGAGCGCTGGAAAGAGGCAGGACTTGAGTTCGTCTACGTCGGATTCGAGTCTTTGAAGTCGGAAAATCTCGACGATTACAACAAAAAGGCGACCCCCGAACAGAACCGCAAAGCACGGGAGATTCTGCGCGATCTGGATCTGAACATTCACGCGGCGCTGATGGTGAATCCCGATTTTGGGCCGGAGGATTTCGAGACGATTCACAAGGCGATCAAGGAGTTGGGACCGGCCGAGTTCGCGTTCACGGTGTTTTCCCCCCCGCCTGGGACGGAGTCGTTTGAGGAGGCGAAGGATGAATTCATCTGCGACGACCCGTGTTTTTACTACGATTGTCTTCACACAATTCTGCCCACAAAACTGCCGTTGAAGCGGTTCTACCGCTATTTCACGTTGCTCTATGGTCTGGGGGCGCTGCAGATACCAGTGCGCGTGAACAAGGTGAAAGTTCCCCTGCGGGACCGGATAAAATTTTTGTGGGGGGGCATCAAATTCGCCTGGCAGATGTGGCACCTCTACCGGGATTATGACCGGAAGTACTGGTGAGTTTCGCCGCGAAGCTGTTTTTTGGCCTGTGTTTTATCGTGCAACTCGCTCAACGATGCGTAGTGGAAGAAGCGTAACGTGAAAACAAATCGGAATAGGGGGAAATCCGGCTTCACCTTGATAGAACTGCTGGTGGTCATAGCGATCATTGCTATTCTGGCTGCGATGCTTATGCCTGTGCTGGAGCAGGCGCGCGAGAGCGCCCGTCGGGCCGTATGCTCTTCGAATTTGCATCAGCTTTATATCGCTAATGCGCTTTACTGGCACGACCACGCGGACCGGACTGTGTTTCCGACCCGGGCCAAACGAGGAAACTTCCTGGTCCGTTGGACTGGTTCCGAGTTTGCGACGCACGGTCTTGGTCTTCTGGTTCCTTACAGTGAATACGCGGCGGAGCTCTACTTTTGTCCCGGTAATTCATTCTCGACAGAGGGGAGGCGAGAGACGGCTGCCGGGCAGGCGCAACGTATGGAGAAAGGACTGTCAGTCAATGCACAGGCACCGGCGACCTACATACATCGTCACACCCATGGTTATTCCTCCAATTTGCCGTTTGTGAGCTACTACTGGGATCAGGTGCAGCCTCCGCTGGTCAGGCGTTGTATGCCGGGCGCGCCGGTCTACCGTCGGGGTGAACCGGACGACCCGCTGATGGGACATCTTGTTGAACCGCTGGGGTTGCTGGCATGTGCCATGCCGCACCGGTTCTGGAGCTACCCCGAGATGCGGGTCCACGCCATGCAGGGCGTCAACCGTGTCCTGATGGACGGCCCGGTGGAGTGGCATCCTTTGACCGAGATGGAATTTGCAAATCAGACGGGCGAGGGGGGATATCCCTGGAGCTGGCACCGCCGCCTGGATCCCGATCCTCTGTTTCAATGAAACGAGGGCTTTGGGGAGATCAGGATGTTGGCCGCTATCATCGCGCCATGGTCGGTGAAAATGTAGGGACGGCACATTCAGCTGCCCCCCGGCATTTTTTGCGTGCGGGGCTGTGGGCGGTGGGATGTGGGGTTGCCCGCATTTCTCACGAACCTGAAGGTATAATTATTATAAACGGCAGCACAGAAAGACTTTGCACTATATTTCGCATCTGATCTCAGTATGCAGTCTGTAATCTGAGTCTAAAGACAGCGGTTCGCGCTTCGGGAGCGGCGCCAGCCGCCAGTTGGCGGTTTCTCCGACAATAAACTACCAGAAGCTGCCAATAGTTACAGGAAGTCCGCCACAATTTTCACATTGGTGAAAGAGGCTCTGCCTCTCTGCTCTGTCAGGCTGCAGTTGGGGTATGAGAACACACCCGCCTTTGCCTTCCGCGCAGCTGCAGCACTGGTTCCGCTTGAGAAAAGCGGGTTAGGTTGGGGTAAAGGAGCGTGTCATGGGAAAGAGAACGCAATTGTCGCACAAAAGGTTCTGGCAATGGTGGCGAAGGGGGTGCCGGGCGCTGGTGATTCTGTGCTCTGCCTTTCTCGCCGTATCCTCATGGCTGACCGGCAAGCAGGTACCGGAGCTTGGTACACCACCTGTCTGAAAACTGGAAACAATTTATGAGCTGGCTTCGCCAAATGGAAATTTTGCGTCAAACGGTCTGAGAGGCTATTTGTTGGC
>JAGXLK010000122.1 GCA_018334735.1 Planctomycetota bacterium
GTGTGCTCTTCCGATCTGGAGGACTGTCGGCCTGTGCGTGGTTCTATACGACGTTTTTTAAGAGCTTGATCCCAGACAGCGAGTGCGGTTGTTACACGGACTGGAGTCCGCGGCCCTCAGCGGCGGCTTCGGTATCAAAAGCCCAGCCCAAAACCAGGACGTGGCATCCTTCTGAAGAGAGTTCTCGCACGCTACGGCGAAGTATTTTAGGAGAGGTGATCAGATCCTGGACGAGGACGATTCCCGCTCCTTTGGGCAGCGAGGAATCCAGGCGCGCGTCGACGTGTTTCGTACCGCTGGTTCCGCTCACGACGGCTTTCAGGGTTCTTTTGAAAGGCACCCCGAGTTGTTTGGCGACAGCGCGTCCGAGGGCCTGTGTGGCGGCTGCTTCACGCTGGTCCTGCGAAGCCGGGACAGGCGGGGCGGTCACAAAATCTATATCCCCTTTTTGGACCCGCACCTCGATGAGTTTCATAATATCGGCGACCATAATGTTGACGAATTTTTTCTTCGGGTTCCAGCGCCAGACCTGGTATTGAGAGCGTTCGTTCTTCGGCACGAGGTTCCATCGGTGGACGGCGAAGGCTTCGAGTGTGATTTCCGGGAGATGGTAAATTTCAATGTCTTCACTCACTGCTTCAAGTCCAGAGACGCTTTCGGTGCGCTGTTTGGAGGTGTGAAGAGAGTCCATGACTTGACTGAGTGTCGTTTTGCCGGGTTTATAGGGAATGATCTCGGTGCTCAAGTGGAGTCCAGAAATTTGTCCCCACGGCCCGAGATCGACGGTCATACGGCTGATCTCTTTTTTGAGCAAATCGGACAGGTGTTCTACCTTTTCGCTTTCGCTCAGGGGGAGTGCGATGATAAACTCGCTCCCTCCGACGCGGCCCACAGTCCCGTCCTTCGGGACATGCGATTCGATCAGACGAGAAACTTCCTGAAGAAGCATATCTCCCGCGGTGCGACCGTGTTCGTAATTTGTTCCCTCCAATCCTTGAAGTTGAAGGTAGAGCAACCAGGTATGTTTATCGCCTTCGATCTCACCATATAGCGTTTCGGATAATCTTGAGGCCGTTCCCTGCCAGTTCGGGAGACCGGTAAGGCTATCGATCCCTTCACTTTTTTCGGTGGCATGACGTTGCGCCAGCCGATGGGCTTTCCAGCCCCATCTCGTGCCGATGACCAGCACCACGAAGGTATAACCGCAGACAAGCCAGCTCAGGGAACGCAGCCAGAAATTCGGTTCTGCGAATTTGAGCGTGAAAAGAACATGGGCATAGACCAGTGCGAAGAGCAAAACGACGCTGAGGACCAGAACACGGGTTTGTCTCTCAGGCCAATCTGCTTTAAGCCACACCTGCCCCTTGTGTCTGTCACGTTGTTTACCCATATTTTGACTTCCCCCGATTAGGAAATGCTGGGATCAGTTGAAGGCGAATACATCAATGCACATAAGCGCCTTGAAAAGGCGTTGGTTTGGATGAATTGCCGACCACCTTTCCCGGCGCCCGTTCATACGGCCGATACATTACACGATCGAGCCCCGATTTTCAATTAAAATAACCCTTAATAATGATCGCTTTAAAGAGTCCCCAAAATCATACTAACTGTGCGGTTTTAGTTTTTCAGATGTCCTGGCACTTCTCGTCGCTTTTTTCCCCTTTATGGGATTCTTCAAGCGCCTTTTCTTTGCGCTCCGCCCGAATTCGCAGAAAGGTGAACAAAAGGATCAGTCCGATAACGACTGCGATTGTCAACTCGTCTTTGATATTCGCCAGTTCTTTAAGCCACTTGACTCCAAAAACCCATGTCAGACAGCTGATAAGCATGGCGGGCACAGCGATGGCCATAATTTTAGAGGTCCGGATGCCCATCAGGTAGCCTATCACCGATCCAACCAGTGTTCCCGTCCAGGGAAAGGGCAACCAGATGAAAACAGGTAGACCGAACAATCCCATATGGGTGACCCAATCCTTTTGTCGTTCGGCGACGTGGCGGGTGGTTTTGAGCCACTTTCCCAGAAATTTGACCCGCGAACATTGGTTGTAAAGGGTGGTGATCAGGGGGAAGAAGATGGCAAGATGCATAATGTTGAATGCGGCGAGAATGCCGATGAGGGGCCATTCCCGAAACCATCTCAACCCCGCGAAAATAGCCCCAGCCTGACCGCCGACCCCGCTGACGAGAATGATGGCCAGAATCTGGGCCGGTGTCTTTGGCGTTCGCGTTGAAACGAGCACCAGCACGCCGAGCTCTACCACGAGGAGCAGGCATCCGAAAAGGAAGATGTATCTGTGAGATCTTGTTTTATCAGTGAACATGCAAGCCGAGTTGTTCCCGTTCGGGGTTTTGGTCCGTGTCCCCGGGAGGACACCGGGTGACTGTATATTTTCCTGAGAGCGCACCAGGTACTTTTTTCGCAGAGAAATCCATCATATTAAAATGTTTTGTTCAGTGCATCAGGAAAGACATTGTAGCGTGAATTGGGCAACTGCTTCCACATCGAATTCTCGGAAACATTCATCTCCTCCGCACCTCTGTGTAATGCGCTCGAGAGAACAAAGGAGATTTTTTCGTCCGCAACGAGCCTCAAAAACCCGGGAAGGTGCGTCTTGATTCGCGGGGATAAACCCTGCGCGTGAAGAATCGTAACCATAAATCCGGGGTTGAGTGGGACCGAAAAGCCCCACGACCGCCGTGCGATTACGGAATGCATCCTCATTCTGAAGGCAGATTTTCCGCGCTGCAGCGAGATGCATCGGGCCGGTATCACCGGTTATAAATACCCGGCACCGGTCGAGAAGCGCTCCGTAGAGCTCGATCGTTATGTCTTCCGGCAATCGTCTGATCTTTTGAGTAAGGCGGGTGGGCAGGCTGTTGATGACTTTATCTTCAACGGAAGGGAAAGTAAACCCGGGTCCGAGCAGAAGGTGTGTGCAAAGATCGGAACTCAGGATTTTTCCCAGCAGGTCGATTTGGACGCTGGCATCGAGCAACGTGTAACGGTTTGATGCATCGGGATTCAGAAAAACCGGCCGGGCATCAGCGGAAAGCTCGTTTTCGGCGAGCCAACTGTCACGCAATGCCAAAACATCTTCGGGAAAGTACAGACGTGTTCTCGGACCATTTTGCTGATGCGGATAAGAGAGAGTCTG
Source organism: Planctomycetota bacterium (assembly GCA_018334735.1). The sequence continues at coordinate 3,156 of JAGXLK010000122.1, forward strand.
ATCGGAAAATGCCCCCATCAGTTCGTCAATATAGCGCGCAATATTGGGGATGAGATGCGCGGTTTCCACTGACCTGCGCCGCGATTTCGTTATGATATCAAGTATCACGCTGGTGGGATTTACGACCGGATAACCGGCCGAGCGCAAATGGCGGTCGGGCAAAAAAGGGCAAAAGCTGAAAACCGCGGCGTAGGAACGGCTGGCAAGAATATCCCGGATGCGCTGGCATTCCTCGGGTGAGGGGACAAAAGCGCCCTGAAAAATCGGATAATTGTTCTCAATAAATGGGTTTTGCTCGATCAACCGCGCCGTTGTCTGCCCGTAAACATAATCCACTTTGGATCGCGGAAAATGGTGCTGAAGCACACGGGCAACGGGCTGGAGGTTAATGGAATCCCCAATGTTCACATCTGCGATAATGAGGAATCGTTCCGGGTGAGAAAGGCCCCTCAGAGAACAGGTTTCTCGTCGCTTAAAGTGCGAGCGCAGAGCCCGGCTATTGCAGATACAGCGCACGGCCCGGGATACGAGTCGGGGAGGCAGGAGCGAAAATAGTTTCAATAACGCAAGTGAGCCGTTCATGAGGCGTCAGTGATATCCTAATCCCTTGAATCGCTGCTGCAATTCTTCCTGTTCATCTTTATCCAGAAGCTCGTCATCAGACCGGCCCGCAGAGCCGTTTCCGGAATCCCGCAGTCTTTTCTGGAGTCTGTCCACTAATCGGTTGAGCTTCCCGGATAATTCATCGGCCAGGTCGGGTTTCTCAGGAACCAGGTTGATCAGTTCCTGGGGATCTTGCTGCAAATCATACAACTCCGTTGGTCCCCCGTGAACCGTGTGACAGTATCGGCAGTAACCTTCGCCGTCAGGGGCTTCAATATACCGGTAATTTTCGGTCCGAAGCGCCCGTTTTTCCTGGACATAAGTTTCTTCATTGTAGATGAACGGGTGAAGACTGTCTACTTCCCCCCGAATCAGCGGGAAAAGATCGGCCCCATCGGGATCAATCTGTTCGTCCTCAATGCCGGCCGCATGGAGAATCGTCGGAACCAGATCGCTGTGCTGAACAAATCCATTTAACCGCTTCCCCTGAGGAATTTGTCCGGGGAGACGGATGAGGAGGGGGCAATGTGTTGTGACCTCGTAAAGGCCGTGATGGTCAAAATAGATATCGTGCTCCATCAGGCTTTCCCCGTGATCGGATGTTACAATAACCATGGTGTTATCGAGAACTCCCCGCTCTTCCATTTCTTCAAAGAGCCGGCCGAGCTGTTCATCCACATAGCGGACCGCGCCTTCGTATCTGTCGAGAAGGCGTTTTTCAGGGTCCGAACCATGGTATGTCTTATAGCGCCGGGGGCAGTTATAGGGGGTGTGAACATCCCAGTAGTGCAGGAACAAGAAAAAGTTTTCGCAGTCGGAATCATCAAGCAGGTCGAGGCCGGCGTTGGTTACGTACCGGGCATCTTGAACTTCCGCCAGATGCCGACTGAACAGGAATGTGCTGAGCACACCTTTCACATCTTCAATCAGTGAGGAATCGCCCGCGTCCTGATCCAACCCCGCGTAGCACCGAAAAATCTCGATATGGTTGAGCATGTATTTCAGATACAGGTGTATTTTTTTGGCCAATCCGCCGGCGGGTGGATAGCCGTAGTACTGAAAGCCCAGCTTAAACCAGCGAGCCATCCAATCGACCGCGATCGTATGATAATCGCGTTCACCGAGGATTTCCGCCAGCATCCGCGTGCCGCTTCGCTCGAAGTTGCGCAGATCCTGTTCGGTTACCGCATCGCCGTGGTTGATGATTCCGTGCGAGCGGGGATACCGTCCGCTCAAAATCGTGGTGAGAGATTGGTCGGTTGTGTTCCAGGTCGAGTAATTGTCTTCAAATAGAACAGATTCTTGCGCAAACCGGTCAATGTTAGGACTCAAACCGTCACGGTTGCTGTAACAGCCGAGGTTGCGGGCTCGCAGCGCGTCGATAACGATGATCAGTACGTTTGGACGATACTCAGACATAATAGCATTTGAAAGGGGGGGATGTTTGTGAAAGTGGGCACTATAATGCCTTTTCACGGTGGTATCAAGGACGCCGCTGCACTGTCCAAACCACAGATATCGCGGATGCGGCAGAAAGCCTCTCGGAACAATCCGGTAAACGCCAGAATCGGTCCCGTGAGATAGCGAAGAATGCGTTGAAGTTTGAGGGGACTGCTCCATCGTTTTTCAGCTTGCCGATTAGTTTTGTCTTTGACACCACCTGCCATCGGCCGGGTACAATGGCGATCTGGGCTGATTGGGCGAAATGGGAAATATTTGATGGTGACTTCCAGCTTAGAGGAGAGGAAAAGATGAGTCAGCCGGTGCAAATTGAGTTAAGGACCGAGGCCGATCCGCTTGTGGATAAGGCCGTCGAGCTGCTGGAGCGGCATCTGGCGCAACGTTGCAATCTGAGAGCCGAGAGAGTGCAGAAAGAACAAGCTCAGTTAAGTCTGGAATTGCGTCCTGAGCTGGGTTCGGAAACATTTAAGATCGCCGATGAGAACGGCGGAAGTGTTGTGGTGGCCGGCGGTGATCCGAAGGGACTTCTGTATGGCACGGGCAAGTTGATGCGGACATCACTTATGCGACCTCGAAGCTTCGTCCCGGGAGAATGGCGCGGAGAATCGGGGCCCGATAGACCCGTGCGGGGAATGTATTTTGCCACCCATTTTCATAACTTCTATCACTGCGCTCCCATAAAAAAGATCCAGAAGTACGTCGAAGAGCTTGCGCTCTGGGGAATCAACGCGCTGCAGGTCTGGTTTGACATGCACCATTTCCACGGGATCGAGGATCCCGCGGCGCAGCAGATGATTGAACGCCTCCGAGCGATTCTTGAAGCCGGGAAGAGCGTGGGGATGGATGTCGGGCTCTGTTTGCTTGCCAATGAGGCATTTGCTGATAGTCCAGAAGAACTCCGGGCGGATCCCAATACCGGAACGGCCCACTACCGGGTGGAGCTTTGTCCCAATAAAACCGGCGCAAAAGAACTGATGCTGAAGTGGTTCGACCAGGAATTCGAAGCCTTTCAGGGAATAGGAATCGATCAGATCTGGCTCTGGCCCTACGACCAGGGAGGATGTGCGTGCGAAAAATGCGCTCCCTGGGGCGCCAACGGGTTTTTGGAGATGTCCGAAGCCATAGCAGAACTGGCGCGGGATCGGTGGCCGGAACTGACAGTTATATTGAGCACATGGTTGTTCGACCTGGGGAATCGGGACGGTGAGTGGGAGGGGTTGACTGAAGCTTTTGATACCCGGCCCGAGTGGCTCGATTATATTCTTGCGGATGGACATGAACATTTCCCGGATTATCCGCTGGAACAGGGGGTGCCGGGAGATTTACCGCTGCTGAATTTCCCTGAGATCAGCATGTTCCAGATGTTTCCCTGGGGAGGGTTCGGTGCCAATCCGCAGCCCTCACGATTCCAGGGTTTGTGGAACCGAGTCGGTGGGGACATCGCGGGCGGATTTCCGTACAGCGAGGGGATATTCGAAGACATAAATAAGGCCATTTTTGCGCACCTCTACTGGGATGAGGATAGTTCCGCAGAGGAGGCGGTAAGAGAATACGCCACCTGGGAGTTCGGTCGCGATCATGTTGAGGATGTTGTTCAGGCCATCGAAATATTCGAGAGCTTTTTCCCC
>JAGXLK010000123.1 GCA_018334735.1 Planctomycetota bacterium
CACGCCCCTGGCTGTTCGACGATGGCACCGAGCTGGGCAATTACAATACCCAGCAGCACTGGGTCACACACAGCAACGGACTGTTCCTGGTCTATACCCGGCGCGGATTGGGCAACGACCATGTTTTTCGGCATCGCGCTCCCCTGATGATCGCCGAGGTGGACCCGGAAGAACTCGTGGTTATCCGCGACACCGAACGTGAACTCGTTCCGAATCGTGGAGCCCGACTGGGGAACTTTGCCGTGACAGATGTCTCGCCATCGGAAACATGGGTCGTCGTGGCGGAATGGATGCAGCCGGTGGACTGTGAAAAATACGGGAGCGATAACACAATTTGGGCTGCCCGTCTCATCTGGCCGGAGACAAATGAACTGGTTTAGCCCTCATTAACCTTGGCTGGCTCCCTCACCGCCTTGAGTTTCACGGCGGCTATGAGTGTCAGCATTCCGCTGACTACCACCACGCCGAACAAAATCTCCAGACCCGGGCCCTGGGGAGTTATCAGTGCCCCGGCAATGAGCGACAGGAAGGCAAGCGGAAACGTGCACGTATTCAAAAATGCTATGTAACTCGGACGCCGGTCGTCAGGAGCCGATTCCAGCAAAAATGCATTTGTGCCAACCACATTGCCCGAAAGGGCCAGACCGACCAGACACAAAGACAGAAGATAAACGCATTTCGGCAGATCCAATACTGTCCCTACAACGGGCAGACTGATGTGGAACAACTCCGGCAACTGAGGGGCCAGCAGAGCAACCACTGGGTTGGCGGCGAACAGCACAGCCGCCCCTATCAAGCAAACGCGATTGCCCTTCCTATCACTGAGCCGGCCCCAGAAAAGGCTGGATAAAAGCTTGCTGATTCGCATTATCATCACAAATATTCCTGCCATCCCGATCGCCCCAAGACGTTCCACACCATAAGGGACGTAGAAAACAAGCGTCAACACATTAACCCGCATCATCAATCGAATAAAAAACAGCAACCTGTAATTGCGATTCTCCTTCAACATACTCAAGCCATCGCGCCATACCTCTCCAAAAGCGCGCCGATCCGGCGGATTTTTATCCTCTTCTTCATCCGCCGCACTCCAAAGCCCCCAGGCAAGAGCCATCACAGCTGTGCCGATGAAAGCAAGGATTGCGTAGTCACGCGGAAAGACAAAATGTCCGATAATCGGGCTGATGACCAATATCGCTGCCACAGAACCGAGCGAGTCGCCGAGAAAACTACGCTTGGCGAAAAAACCGCCCAGTTTTTCCGGCCGAATGGTTTGCCCCACCAAATCGAGAAATGGCATCGCTGCCGCCCCAACAGCGCTTCGGAACGCGAACCAGCAAACAAAAAACAGAATAAGCCACCAGAAACTGCCGCCAGGAGCAGAAAATAAAATAGACGAGGCCAACCCCAAAAGGATAGCCACCCGAAGGAACGACATGAAAACGTAGAACGGTTTCTTGCGGGGTCGATGCTCAATCAGACTGCTTATGTACAGCTGTGGCCACAAAACACCAGCAAAAGTCAGGGCTGACAGCAAACCGACCAGAGCAGGCGAATGAGTCCGTTCATAGACAAAAGCCGCCATCACCAAATGCGGATCGATGAAACTAAAACCCAGTTTGGCAAGCGTCCCGTTAGCTACTCCGAGATAATAATTGCGCCGGAAGTACCCTGATTTGGAAGATTTCTTTTCTATGGAAGCAGATTCGGTCATGAAACAACGCAAATTCTCCAAGGGATATTCCTAGGCCATGGCGATGTCCCCGGGAGTTGGAACGCGAATACGGCCTCCTTTCTGTTCGGGCCAAAGTACAGGGTGTACCAATAGAAAAGCTCCCCAAATGCCACTTAAATTGTTGCCATAGATGCCGTTAGAATAATTTTATCGTTGGATTCATGAAATATCCGGGATAGCAGCAACGACTATTGCAAGGATGTAAAGGATCTTGATGACCCTTACAGTAACATATTCGCTGAATGAAAAGTCAAACAAAAGGCCGAAAAATCCACTGGTTTTCTCCATTACATCTCCTTTCAAACTCCTGATTCCTTGTTATCCACACTTCGGTATTCGGACCGCCAATTCTGCAAAAGGCCGCCAAAACATCATGCCTAAAACCTTGCTTTCTCTTCGCTCCTCCCATTTCTAAAGTTCCCTTTTCATCGCAATATCACACCTGTCAGACAAGTGATCCGGCGTAAACTCCCGAAAACCATACGATCTATACAATCCAAGGGCCTTTTTCAGACACGAATTTGTCTCCAAAGTCATCTCAGAAAATCCCAGAGCCCTCGCCTCACTGAGCGCGTCCTCCAGCATCTTCTTACCCAAACCACAGCCTTGAAATTCAGGAAGAAGATACATTTTCCGCAGTTCACAGCAACTCGCGGTTTCCGGATACAATCCGTACGATCCGACGATCCGGCCATCAGATTCGAGCACTTTAAAAGTGCCACCGCAGGAGATATAAAACCGATCGATGTCCTTGAGATCGGCGTCGGTGACCTCGGGATTTGTGCTCAGACCGTAATCGGCAAGAACCTCCTTCACGATTTGAAACACGCCCTGTTCATCGCCATGTCTATAATCACGAAGTCGACACATTGAAAATTTATCCGTCAGCCCGGAACAAAATTTCCCTTGCTCAAAACCCAAGAATCCTAAAAACCAAGCCAATAATAGCCTGCCTACTCACCGGGGTCAACGGTCTGTCCATTTCCGAGGCCTTTGGAAATCAAATGGACCACCGCCACAATGATGAGCTGATTCTATTGGCCAGAACAACCTTGTCTCGGCGCTGACCGGCACTCCGGATATACCGCAATTCCTCAGATGCCGTTTTGTTCGAGGACCAGCTCTTCTGGGAAGCAAGCTATGGCTACGCCGCCAACTTTTGCTCCGGCCCCCTCCTCACACAAACCGGCCGCCCCGCCTGCCGCTTTCACCGGACATATGCACGCGAAAAAGTGGAGGGGAGCTACGGAGCACGAATTGATGCAGCTGTGCTCTGATCGGATTTCGATGCGCTGGGCCAGACCCAGGATCTCGGTTGGGGATGGCACGCCTACAGCGTTCAGAAATAGTGCCCCTACCTCGCAATTCATCAAAAAGAATTGACAGCCCAGGGGAAAAGGAGATCTTCGGAGCAAAACTCAATGCACAGAATCCTCGTAGACTCCTTCTTCCAGAGCCTCCCGCGCCTTCCTGTTAGCCCAGAATTCGTCGGCGGATTGCCAGGTAATAGTTAAATACCCCTTCGCTATTCCAATAGCTTTGAGCGTGTCTATTGCCCGGAGGACTTCAACTCCCTCCCGGTCAGAAGGTAAGGCGAGCTTCCGCAGCTGCGTCCTCTTCAAAGGGCTCATATCGCGCACTTCTATTCTCCCCAGATTTAACCACTCCAGCGGCATATCCTCAAGCACACTGATGTCGGTTACGTTCGTATCATAAAGGTTCAGCGATTTCAGCGGCATGCCTCTGAGTGGGGTCAGGCTACTCACACCGGTGAGAGCAATATTCAACGATTCCAGTGGCATACCTCTCACGGGAGTTAGATCAGTCACATTATTCCCACAAAGGTTCAGGTCAGTCAGCGGCATCCCCTTGAGGGGTTGTAGATCAGCTATGCTATTGCCGCAAAGATTCAATTCCGTCAGCCGCATCCCTTTCAGCGGGCTCAAATCGGTCACTTCTGGATTCCTGTTATAAGTGAATTCCAGAGTTTTGAGCGGCAAATCGTTCAGCGCCCGGATATCGTTGATATAGTTCTGCCGCAAGCGCAGTTGCGTTAGCGGCATGCCGCTGAGAGGACTTATATCCCTGACCCCCGTGTTCCAGAGCTTGAAATCCATGAGTGACAATCCCTTCAGCGCACTGATATCGCTGACCGGACTATCTCCCAATCGCAACTGTTTCAGCGGCATGCCTTTAAGAGCGCTAATATCGCTAACAGAGACTTTTTCCAGGTGCAGTTTTTGGAGCGGCATACCTCTGAGCGGAGAAAGATCCGACAGATGGGGGCAGGCCACCAGGCTCAGCGAAGTCAATTCCAACCCCCTCAAAGGTTCCAACCAGCGGAGCGAATCGCCCTCGTTCGCCTGCATCGAAACAAGGCGATTTCCATCCACCTCATATTCCCATTCGCCGATCTCGCCATTGCATTCCCGAAGTTTCCCTATAACAGCTTCTGCCTTCTCCTTCCCTGTTTGCTTATCCCTTTCGGCATACCATGAATCACACAAATTTTTCACGTGCGATTTCTGAATCCTGGACTTGCATTCCTGGATTTGATACGCGAGCGCTCCCTCCTTCTCCATAACCTTCAGTGTCCTCTTATACGTTTCGTACGCCTTCTCGTAACGCCCCGCCGAAAATGCCGCATCGGCGTATTCCTTCAGGTTCTTCCAATCCTGCACCGTATCGACCCCATCTACGTAAGAATCTTCCTCCGCCTCCAAACCCTCCTCATCTATCAGTTCACTCAGCTTAACATCCACCTCGGCGGCAGCAAGGCGACCGAGAGCTTCTTTCGAACGAACCATTGCAATTTCCGAATCTTTGTAATTCGAATTCACTTCCAGACTTTTCTCAAAAAGTTCGATCGCCTTCTCATGACTATTTTTCGCCTGGGCAACTCTCGCTTGCGCATACCAGCCAAAGGGGGCCTGTTTGCAAACCAGAAGGGCATCTTCGGCACGGTGTTGAGCTTCCTTCAAACGGCCTTCATTAATCATACGCAATGCCTGTTTGCAGAATCGTTCGGAAGCTTTCCGCGCATTAGCGAGCGTCTCTTGTCTCGCCTGCACAGCCTTCTTTCGCGCGATCTCAGCCTTGTCTCGCGCTAATTCTGTCTGCTGACGCGAGCGTATTTCTTTCGCTTTCGCTGCAATGGCCGCATTACGTTCCTCCCGGACCCAGAAGAATGCCACTGCCAGGATAACAATGACGATAGCAACCAGAGTTACAGACGCGTATGAGAGCAGACGCACTGTTTTCCTCCGGCCGTCCCGACGTTTCCGCAGAACTTCCACTCTTTCAATCAGGTCGGCATGACTCGGTTCTTCTTCACGCAGAAGTGACCCCGCAAGATCCAGATCTCCGTGTCTGAGCGCGCATTTGGCATAGGCAACTTCCGCCTCAACAATTCCCGCGGCCGCGCGTTCGTTGCCAGCCCAGAGTTCGACAGCTTGCTTGAATCCGAAAGCGGCCGCTGCGTAGTCATCATAGCTACCGCTTTCCTTCGCTTTCTCCAGCTGGGTTCGAGCTTGCTGCCCCAATCTCACGCTTTCCAGATGTTTCCCATACTGCTGCAGAGCATTCTGAAACTTCTGAACGCTTTCGTAACGATCCTTTGGATCAGTTGCCATTGCTTTCATTGCAATGTACACGAGTTCGCCCGTCTGGTCGGTCTCCTGGATCACATTATTCCCGGCGTTGCGAATGCATTCGACGGTAGATTTTCCCTGGTGGGGACGTTTGCCCGTCACAATCCGGAATAGAATCGCTCCCAGCAGATATTGATCGCTATGGAAACCGATCGAATCTCCGAGTCCTCGCGCCATCTCCGGCGCCATATAGGACGGTGTGCCGGCAGTGCTCACTTTGCCATTGAGACTCTCCCCCTTACCCCCTTCGCCCGTGGAAGCAGCGAGGCCCCAGTCCATCAGTAGCACTTCTCCGTATTCTCCCAGCATTACGTTTTCAGGTTTGATATCACGGTGAATCACACCTTTCGAATGGGCGAATGCCACGGCGTCACATACATCCAGCAGAATATCCACATTTTCCTGAACGCCGTTTTCTTCGATCACTTCGCGCCACGACCGGCCCTTCACCTCTTTCATCGCATAAAAAAGTTGCCCCTTTTCGTCAGATCCCAGATCGTGGATGGGTACGATGTTCGGATGATCGAGGTTGTCATCTGTCTTCTGTACTCTGTCCGTCCGCCCGCTTTAGCAGCCTGTTTTTGGAGTCACATTTATCCGCCTCAGGCAGGATGGCTCGTCTATGCCATATATCAAGCTTTTTACCGTAACTTATTTACGCGAAAACACTTCTGATGGCCCGCCCCTCACACCCTTCACTCATATCCTTCAACAACCAGCAACGAGCAACTAACAACAACTGCTCCCGGTCTGACCCCAATGCCCAGGCCACAAGACTCAACACAATATCAGTATATCACCCTGCCTTATCCTCGTGCCTTCGGTGCCTCCGCTTGAACAGTTGCGGATTCACTTCTTCGAACTTGTTGACCAGTTTATCGAAAAGAAATATTTCGCCTTTCTTGAGGTATATGTAACCGCCGAGGGAAGCCAGAAAGGCTCCTATGGTGTTGAGTACCAAATCCCACATCGTATCATAAATTACAAGCCGTGTACTTCCATATTGGATAACTTCTTCAATGGTTCTGGTACGTTGCATATTAACTTGGGTAAAATAGGTGTCAGTCGCGAATTCCAATATTTCCCAAACGGTTCCCATTGCAACTGCAAAGCAAAACGAAAAGAGGACTATAAGGGAAGGCTTTGCCTCCAACTTCCCACTTTTGTGAAGGACATACAGAATCATAAAACCCGCAAAGCCCAGTGCAATTCCAGAGAAACTGTGCATCATCGAATCCCACCAGCGGAAACGTGCATACCATTCCCTGGCCATCCCCAGAAAAAGGGCCGCATATACGAAGAGGACAATCATAATTTGGATCTCTCCCGGAAGGTTGATCCTGTAGTTCCTCTTCATAAATAAAGGGAGAAAGGAAAGTAGCAATGAAAGGGAACTGACGAATAGCGGCATCCA
>JAGXLK010000124.1 GCA_018334735.1 Planctomycetota bacterium
ATCTTCGGGGTCGCTCACTTCCGTAGCTTTCAGCGTCAGGGGCTCGCCAATCGTAACCGGATCGGGGGTATCTATCAGCCCTCCAATAGTGGGTGGATCGTTAACCCCGGTGATCGTCACCGTCACCGTCGCGCTGTCGGTGCCCCCGTTCCCATCACCGATGGTGTAGGTGAAGGTATCGGTAGCGCTTTCAGCGGTGCCGAGACTGTCAAACTGTCCGTTTGGATCGTAGCTTAGACTATCTGAGCCATCATCGAAACTGACCGTTCCGGTGGCTGCGCCATCATCCACAGCGTTTATATCCAGCCCGTCACCCTCCGGGTCGCTGTCATTGTCAAGCAGTGTCCCATGAATATTACCTGTGGCGGTATCCTCATCGGTGCTGATCTCATCATCCTGCGCCGTCGGCGCATCGTTGGGATCGCTGATTGTTATCGTCACGGTATCGCTGTCGGTGGCCCCGTCATCATCAGTCACGGTCAGGGTGATATCGTGGGTCCCCACATCGAGTGTGACCTCCGGCGTGGCGCCGGTGGCGATCTCGGTGGCATCTTCGATCCAGCTGTAGCTTGCGATCGTGCCGTCGGGGTCACTCGATGCCGATCCGTCCAGGCTCACCGTCTCCGAGCCGTCGTTATCGGTATCGGCCACCGTCTGGTCCGCTCCCGCATCGGCTACCGGCCCGTCATTCACATCATTGACCGTGATGGTGACGGTGGCGGTATCGGTCCCGCCGTTGCCATCGCTCACGGTGTAATCAAAACTATCCGAACCGTTGTAGTCCGGATCCGGCGTGTAGGTAACCGTATCGTCATCGTTGATGGTGGCCGCCCCATTGGACGGGGTGGTGACGTCGGTCACCGAAAGGGTATCTCCATCCGGATCATCATCGTTAGCCAGTACATCTACCGTCACCTCCGTGTCCTCGTCAGTCGTTGGGCTATCGTCTGAGGCGTTAGGGGCGTTGTTGGACTCTTCGACGGTGATGGTAATGCTATCCGTTGAAGATGCCCCGTCGTTGTCGGTGGCTTCAGCGGTAAGCGTGTAGTCGCCGGCAGAGAGGTCCATCAGTTCCTCGTCGGTGCGGTCGGGGTGTGCGGTGCCCCACTGGTAGGGTTCGAGGCCTTCGGTGTGGATGTGGGTGCCGTTGATGGACAGGCTTACACCCTCAATGCTGCCATCCGAGTCCGAGGCGTCGGCGGTGACACCCAGGTCGGCGGGTGCGGTGAAGGTGTCGCCGTCGGCGGGATTGGTGATAGAGACGGAGGGAGCGGTGTTTTGTCCCTCGACCGTTATTGTAACAGAATCACTATCTGTCGCCCCGTCGTTATCGGTCACGGTCAGAGTGATATCGTGTGTGCCCACAGCGAGTGTGACCTGCGGGGTCTCACCGGTAGCGATCTCGGTGCCGCCCTCCGTCCAGCTGTAGCTCTCGATCGTGCCGTCGGGATCACTCGATCCGGAACCGTCCAGGGTCACCGTCGCGGATCCGTCCCCGTCATCGTCGGTCACGGCCTGATCGCTTCCCGCGTCGGCGGTCAGTGAGTTGGCGGGTTTCACAAAGATACGGATCATGTCCCTGCAGTTGAAATCACCGTCTTCCGCTGTCAGTTCCAGCATGTATATTCCATCCCTGGAAAATGTCGCGGTAGTATTCAGTTTCGTGGAATCACCAAACGTAACACTGCCCGGTCCTCCCACAAAGCGCCAATCATGCGATAAGTGACCGTTCGGCTTGCCGTCGTCGGTTACGCTGCCACTCAGATCAATTTCATTTTCCGGCCAGTTTATGGTTTGATCCGGACCTGCATCCAATTCCGGTGCCATGTTATCAGTGTAGGATTCATTGGGAATTTTTACCAGTTTAATCCCGGATTGCCCGAAGTAGAAATCGCCGTTAACCTCTTCAAAATGAAAGCCCGCCGCCGATGCCTCCGGTACGTGGAAGTGAAAAAGCGGAGTGAATTCCACCCCGTCAGTGGACTTGTAAATGGCGGTGACATCCTTTTCGTTCTCGTCTTCGTATCTCACCGACATGTAACAGGCATGCTGACGTGCCAGTACTTTACCCAACCAAGCGTCATCGATGTCGATATCCACCTTCTCGGCACAGCCGGGAGCCACATCCGAAAAGGTAATCACTTCACCTCCTGTATAACCGATACCCACAAACAAACGCCCTTTGAACTCAGCGAAATACTTCGGGGATAACTGGAAATATTGCGACACACTGCTGAAGTCAGGACCCATATCCTCGGGGTCCTGAACAGCAGGAACCCAATTGGTGTCACTGTCCGGATCGTCGCCCACGTAACGAAGAATAAAAGGCTGGTCACAATCTCCCCCGTCTCGATAATTGCCGCAACTGGCATAAACGGTGCCATCCAGGGCAAAGAATTTCGTGTAATTGCTTGGTTCACCGGTAGTATACAGATCATCTTGCCGATGACGCTGCCAGGTTTCGCCATCGTCCTTGGATACCCATGTATTAGGACACCCCGTCTCGCCGAGAGGCAAAAGACTCGGATAGAATATATGACCGTTACGGGCCATCATACACCGGATGTGCTGCTGGCCGGTCTTGATCTGCTTGATCTGCCACAATCCCCAGTCCTTATGTGTCTCCCAGTCGCGGCCGGCATACTTACGCATGAGTTTGATGCCGCCGAGCGGATCATGTGACATATTGTTTGCGTCGCCGCTGGGAAAATAGATGACATTTTTATAACTCAGAAGCGTCTCTGTACCCTCTTCATAGACCCAGACGGGAGAGCCGTCAGGATAGCGGTCGTAGTCCGACTCGCCGGATTCAGGATCGAAATAGACAAAAAGCTGCTTTTTTCCGGTATTTGTACTCCCATGTCCCAGGTAAATCAACCCGGCGTTGTACTGCATGGACTGCAGAGCTCTTTTCCCATCCGCATCATTGTAACCGAGTACCTTGTAGTAGGTATCCAACGGAACATCGATAATCTCCGCGTCGTCGGATACGTCCACTGAAGCACCCCAACAGCATGTTCCTATCAAAACACCTATTACAACAAGAAGATAGACCTTTTTTCTCATTTCTTCCTCCTTCGCAGGAAATTCCTCCATCAATATCAACCTGCGTTCCTGTTAAGTAACGTTATTTCCCGGAGTCCTCCGGCTGTTTCCCCGGCACAAAATGAAAACCCCTGAAATCTGCAGACGTCTTGCGGGTTACTACTCCTATGCCGTATGAATTGCCGACAAAAAATTCCGGCAGTGTTCGGGGGTCGGACCATTTTTCAGGCCTGGGGGTACCGTCCATCCACGGCCCCAGGGAGCAAACGACAAGGCGGCCGTCCGCGTCATACTCTATCCGGTATTCGAAATTGTACCATTTATGAATCTCGTGCTTCGCACTACTGAGAGTCCCGATAACCACACTGGGTACACCTCCATGAACATATTCGCGTGGAGACCTAGTTTTCAGGTCTTCCCTGTCAAGAAGGATCAACACTCTGCCACCCTTCTTTGCTTCCACCAGACGGACTTGACCGCGCAGAATACCGCCAACATTCAATACTTCCCCGACCATTAGCCAGGTAGCAAATTCGCAGGATGAATCGGTCTGGCGAAGCGTCTGCGTACCCCTCAAACGCTTCCAGGTAAATTTGCCGACAAACTTACCGTCCATTTCCCCGCCTGCTTCCATAAGATTGATGCTTCGGCTTGAAACCGAATCTCCCCGAGACATTCTGCCTTCGACAAGCTTCACCGACCCGTTTATTTTCTCGGCTACGGCGTAACTGCCGCCGTTTACGACAACCCTTCTGCCTTCGAAAGTGGACAACTCCACCCTTCCCTCTCTCACCTCCAGGCGCGTGATCTCGCCAGTTGAGAGGTTGAGTTCCGTGCCAAGCACCACGGCCGCAGCATGGGGCGTGGTGAAGCGCACCTCCTGGTCAGCGGATTGTTTGACCACATTGGCGTCGAGTTCACCTCGCTGCAGGTGAAACCTCTTCCCGCTTTCAAGCTGGAACCGCGTCCGCTCGCGGAGCTGAATCGATGTGCCGTCTTCAACTCGCACCGTCGCGCCGGCTTGTTCGCCAATCAGCAGCTTGTCATCCGGTTGGAGGGACAGGCCGACGCTGGCAGGCGCGGTCGCACCCTCCCGGCGTATCTCCACGTTTCCGACAACTTCCTGAAGCGTCGCAACCGCGGGGGCCAGTTCCTTTGACCCGGCCGCGGTCTTCCTGTCGTTACCGAACCACCGATCGAGGTTTCCCTGAAAAGCGGCGTTGAGAAGAAACGCGCCCACTATGAGGGCAAGGCATGCCGCCACCGCGAACATAACGCGCCACGGAGAGCGTGTCCCGGTAGCCCTGTACCTCCGCAAATGACGACCGGCACCTGTCGGACGTTGTTCTGACTGCGGGGATTTTTTCTGCGCCGCTTCTTTGCCATCCTCTGGAACCAATTGTGCAGAATCGGATGACAACTCATCAGAAAGCCGTTCTTCAAGAATATCAAAATCGATCCCCCCAAGGATTTCCTTCATAGAAGCGTGGAATTTCATCTCCCGCACGTATATCCTCCGCGCCTCGGCGCTGTTATTCAGGAACATTTCCAGCTTTCGCTTCTCATCTTCCCGAAGCCCACCATCAATATGGCGGTGGATGAGTTCAAGCAAAAGCTGTTCGTCTTTTTCTTTCATGTCGTGATTTCCCATCGGTTCTCCTGACGTTTAACGCACTTCCGCAACGCTTTCCTTACCCGCGAGAGACTCACATAAAGCGATTCAACGGGGCGGCTCAGCTTCCGCGCAATTTCCGATATTTCCAGCTCCTTCTTGTATCGCATCTCGACCAGTTCTCGGCCCTTACGCCCGAGTTTTTTCACACATTCCGCAAGTGCCTCCAGCCGACTCCCGCCCCCACCCTCTTTTCGAGCTTCGGCGTCGATATGCTCAAGAGCGTCTTCAGTGAGACTGAGCTGACGCTCACGATCTGATTTATTGAAGTAGTTTTTTATCTCGTAACGTGTAACAGCATAGGCCCAGGCCCGGAAATTAGTTCCTTCTTCGTATTCGTCCATTTTTCGCATCATCACCACCGCCGCCTCCTGCAACACATCTTCGGCGCACGCCGGGGGCACCCCCATTGCCAGCACATAACCCAAAAGCTCTCCCCGCAGGGGCATGAAAAGCCTGATGAACCGACCGTCTTCGTCCTTTCCCTTTTTCATTCTAAGATCCTTACCATCCCTTCTTTCCACCCGTTGATTGGTAATTTGCTCACAAGCCATACTTTAGCGCCCCTCGCAAGCTGTATCACGCGTGAAAAAGCCTTATTTTGGCCAAAAGTCTCTTTTTGAGGTGCCGGACCCAAAACAGAAACTGAGCCAAAATGTGGTGACGCCCGATGCTGGCGTAGCACCGTGCGAAGTCGCGAAGCCTCCCCGGTTCAGATCGGTATAACTCCAATAAAACGGGATCTTGTCCCTGCAGCCGGGGTATCCCCGACTTGTTCCGTTTTCCGATAGCGGGTGTTGCCATTTTTGCGTTCCTCCTGACAGATGTGCGCCTGTTTCCGGTCCTAACTTCACTTATATACGTGGAAAACCCGGAAATCCTTAACAAAAAAATGAGAAATTCCCAACTTTTTCCGAAAATCGCCCTGTCCACCGAAGAAATGGCGCCAAACTGTGGAAAACTGAAGCGTTGTCCAGGAGCTGCCTTGGGAGTCGGGTGATGCGGCCCGGAGGGCCGTACCAGTTTAGCGTATCGATTGCTGTTCCAAAAGAGGCCCGCCAGGGCCGGAGCAGACGTAGTTAATATGAAGGCCGTTCCTGCTGTAAGATGTATAGTGGAAGTAACTTTACTTTTTTACAGGGAGGAACGGCCCAATGACTAAGTCTAATCTGATTCGTAGAAATGGCAAGCGTATTGTGATCGGTGCAGAGGATCAGGCATACATCGGACTGGACGTGCACAAGAAAAGTACGAACGTGGCAGTGCGGTTGGGTGGACAGAAGGTGGCCGAATGGATCAGCCGGAGCGCGCCGGCTGCTGTAATTTCGAGCCTCCAGCCGCTACGTAAAGCTGCCGAAAAGGTGGTTTACGAAGCGGGACCGTGTGGATACGGGCTGTATCGGAAGCTCAGGGAAGCCCGGTTCCCGGCAGAGGTCTGGCCTCCGGGAAAAATTCCCCGAAAAGCCAACCCGGGTAACAAGACAGACAGGCTGGATGCCTCTACGCTGGCCGAGTATGGCGAAAAAGACCTGGTAGAACCAATGGTGGTGCCCACCAGAACTGAGGAAGCCCACAGACAGGTCATGCGTGCCCGGAACCAAATTATGGAGAAGCAAAAACGAGTGAAACAGCAGATAAAAAGCTTTCTGCTGATGCATGGCATCGAGGAGCCTGAGGGACTGAAACACTGGAGTAAAAAAGGAGTGAGGCAGCTAATGGAACTCGAGCTCACTGGTGAGCTTCAGATGTGCCTCCAGATGCACCTGGAGATGCTCGCTCAGGTGCAGCACGCCAAAAAGCAAATAACCGATAAGCTCAGATGCATGTCACGCTCCGAGCGCTATCGGCAAGACTTCCAGAACCTCACCACCCACCCGGGAGTGGGGCTATTGACGGCTATGAATTTCATCCTGGAGCTGTATCAGCCGGAGCGTTTCGAGGTGCACCGGCAGGTATCGACCATGCTGGGTCTTGTGCCCCGTTTTGCCAGCAGCGGTGAAAGGCAAACAGACAAAGGACTTATAGGAGCCGGAAGGGAGAGTCTGCGCTCAATGCTGGTGGATGCGGCCTGGCAGTGGGTA
>JAGXLK010000125.1 GCA_018334735.1 Planctomycetota bacterium
TACAGCGAGCACTTCGGTAACTTTCACGAGAGTGTTCTGGTTCACGACGTCCCCCCCCCCCGAAAGTTTTTCCCTTCTTTTGGTTTAAGCACCTCTCCAGAAAGGCGTTTCGATGGCAAATGCAGATCAAAAACCGAACGTAATTCTGATTAACTGCGACGATCTGGGATACGGTGACCTCGGCTGCTACGGTTCCAGAGTCCATAATACACCCTTCCTGGATCAGATGGCCCGGGACGGCACCCGGCTGACAGATTTCTATATGGCCGCGCCGGTCTGCTCGCCCTCCCGCGGGGCGATGATGACCGGTTGCTACCCCCGACGCGTCGGATTTGGCACCTTCGATAACGGAGCCGCGGTCCTTTTCCCGGGACACGGCACGGGCCTTCACCCGGATGAAACGACGATCGGAGATCTGCTCAAAGAACAGGGCTACGCCACAAAAATCGTCGGGAAATGGCATTGTGGTGACCAGCCCCAGCATCTGCCCACCAAACACGGGTTCGATAGCTATTATGGCCTGCCTTACAGCAACGATATGGGCCGGCAGGCCGGAGGACGCGAGGAAGGGCCACCTCTGCCGCTTCTGCGGGACGATGAAGTCATCGAACTGCAACCCGACCAGTCGGGCATTACCGAGCGGTACGTCGAGGAATGCGTCCGGTTCATCCGTGACAACAAAAATAACCCGTTTTTCCTGTACTTCGCTCACATGCATGTCCACCTGCCGCTCTACGCGCCGGAGCGATTCCTGGATAGCTCGGAGAACGGCCGTTACGGGGCCACCGTCGAATGCATCGACTGGAGCGTGGGCGCCCTGATGCATGAAATCCAACGTCTCGGACTCGAAGAAGATACACTCATGATCTTCACATCCGATAACGGGTCCCGGGTGGCGGAGGGAGGATCCAACGATCCTCTGCGCGGACGGAAAGGGCAAACCTGGGACGGGGGAATGCGCGTGCCGTGTATCGCCCGATGGCCCGGCGTCATCCCGGAAGGTCAGGTCTGCAGCGAACTGGCCACCGCCATGGATATGTTGCCGACCTTCGCGGGTCTGGCCGGCACCGAACCGCCCGATGATCGTATCATCGATGGACATGACATCTTCCCCCTTTTCCTGGGTGGACAGGAGGCATCCAGTCCATATGATGTCTTCTATTATTACTGGAAAGACGACCTGGAAGCCGTCCGTAACGACCGCTGGAAACTGCATATATCGCGGCGCCGGGATGAGGTCGTGGAACTCTATGATCTACGCGAAGATATCGGTGAGACGACAAACGTGGCCGAAGATAACCCGGAGATCGTGCGTAAGCTGATGGACGAAGTTGAGAACGCCCGGGAGGACCTGGGAGATGCCGTGGTGGATGAGGAGGGGGCGAACTGCCGTCCCGCCGCTTTCGTGGAAGATGCCGAAGTGCTGGCCGAATACGATCCGGTCCATCCCTACATCATCGCGATGTACGACCTGCCCCAGATTGGGTGAGGGTGGGCGAAGGTACTTAAGGGCCGGAAGCGACTTCAATTCCGTGGACGTGCCGTTTTTCGTTGGTTCCGGAACGGAATATGCTTCGTGCCGGACAATCGCCTCAGCTCCGGTTCGCGGGTGAACCCCGCCGGCGCCAGCCGGCTATGGAGCGCGGCGACCGCGAGTCGCGGTGGACTACCTGGAAGGGGGTATGCCAGTGCCAGTGATATTTAAGCGGCCGGAAAAAAATATGTTTTGTTTTCGTGCCACCCGGTATTACTAAAATCTTCATGGACTTATTTCTTCCCGCTTAAAATGGCAGGGACGTCTGCCCCCAACAAATCCCCCACGGGGGACGCCGCTGTGCCGTTATCTTTTTGCCGTTGCCGTTTGCCGTTTGTCCCAAAACGGAATATGCTCCGTGCCGGACAATCGCCTCAGCACCGGTTCACGGGTGAACCCCGCCGGCGGAGCCGGCTATGGAGTGCGGCGATTTTTCGCCGCTGTGCCGTTGTCTTTCGTCGTTTTGTGGTGGGCCTTCAGACCACTATCATTTCATGCATATCTTTACCCCAGGGCTCCGACGACCTTCAGCCGTCTGTACCCCGGGCTGGTATGTTATGCCCTTTCAGGGCATCAGACGGCAGGACGCACTCGGCGATCACGCCCTGCATGCGCGTCGCATCGCGGATACGTAAGGCCGGAGGTATATTCTGGGAAGTTTCCAAAAGCCGGGAGCTGTTGCGAGTTCGGGACAATACTTGAGAGCTGTAGGTCCGCATCGCCGAGGCGGACCTGTCGTTCGTTGTTGGTCTTCGTGCTGCGAGGTCTGGAGGTTTCTGCGCCGCGTTCTGAACTCCAGCCCCGCAGAGCGCTTCTGAAGTCCAGTCCGCTCGCGGGTCCTCCGGCGGGCTTGAAAGGAAATCGCGCAGATTGCCGTTTCCTGCCCTGAAAGGGGCAAAAAATAAGAGTCCTCGGGTGAAGATGCTGCGGGGTAGCTTTTGCGAAAGCATCCACCATGATCCCGGCTGCAGAACCCGCCAAACCTTTCCGACCACATTGCTCCGCGTTCTGAACTCCAGCCTCTGGCTGAAGTCCAGTCCGCTCGTGTGCGGGATCAAGAAATGCGACAGGGAAAACCGAGTTCCTTGCGTTCCATCCCCGCCCGCAGCGGCTATTCATTCCCCGACCCCGTACCCCAGCCCATCCTCCAGTGGGAGCCCGTATTTATCTCCCAGCCGGAAATAGAATGACCAGCCTTCCCAACCGTTTGCGGATTTTACCAGAATCTTATTCTTGCCTTTCTTCAGGTGGATCGGCGTCCTGTCCTGATCGGGGGCGGCAGCGCGGTAGACGATTCGGCGTAGAACCAGTTCGCCGTTCACCCATACGACCAGACACTGATCGCTTCCGGTGTAGAGCGTGACGTCCCGTTCGCGATCGGATGTGATCTCCGTGTACGCGTAAGCTATGCCTTTTTTGTTCGGCTGGAGATGCTTCGCCAGCACGACCGGGCCTTCGCCAAGTCCATCTTCCTTGTCAGCACCCAGATGTTGCCATTTGATCTGCTTTGGTTTCGCTTTGCCGTCCACGCGATCGAAACCTTCGTAGGTAGCGTCGAAATCGACTGTTTCTTCCGGCGGGTAATGGTCGAGCTCCCGGGTCCACAGGGCGCCGCCTTTGGTGTTCTGGAACGGGCCGACGACCTGCCAGTTATGCACGAAGGTCGGTTTGTAGTCGTCCTTGCCCTGAACCTGCAGGAGCTTCTGCGATGCGGCATAGCGCTCGGGCAGTCCTTTGAGCGCTTCTTCGACCGGTCGTTCGTCCAGAGGGAGCACGTATGCCTTTTTGTCGCCGATGGATACTTCGCCAAGTTTTGGGCTGTAATCTTTGTCATTGAGCTTGATCTCAGGTTCTTCCTGGCAACCGAAGAACAGCAGCGCCCGTGCGGCGCCTATGACGTCGCGGCTTTTTCGGGCGTGCGAGATTTCGAACCGGTTTTCTTTCTCATGGCCGACCACCCGGAGCAATCCGACTCGGCCGTCGGAACGGACGCTGGTGCCGCCGGGAAGTTCCAGCGCCCAGATAGTGGGATCGGGCAGGGGGTTCCAGCCGCACACCGTCCCGCTGATCGGTTCGGTCTGCAGGTAGGCCATGCGCCCGTATTCGGACCGCAGAACCGCGCCGTTTTTCTCCAGTCGGCCGGTATCGCCCTGCTGGGTCAGATTGCTGTCCCGGTAAATCCCATCTTTCAGGTAAGGCCATTCGCCGTTCACGCGCCGGTGCGTAAAACACTGATCCGTGGGGATGCCCCGGTGCCGGAAGACCTGGTATTCGGGTTTGAAACCGACCTCCAGAAGATCGTCCCCGCTGCGATAGCTCACGTCGAGCGTGGCATCCCCGGCGTCCCAGTTCGTCTCGAGTTTCACCGACTGCATATGCTTCTGGAAGGCCGGGAAATTCTTGTACTCATGCCGATCGCCCACTTCCATGATGAACCCGCCGTAGGCTTTGTCGATTTCTTCCGTGGTGAGGTCCGATTCGCTGAGGGGTTTTTCGGAAAGATAGTTGTAGGAATGGATCAGGAGGGTGGGAGCGGCCTTGCCGCCGCCCTGAAGTTTCCGTTCCCTGGCCTGGTCGGTGATCACGATTTGTTTCGACCGGCCCAGATCAGTTGCCGGGACCGGAATAAGACCGAGATACGTGACGCCGTCCTCAAGCGTGATGAGCTGGCCGGGTTTGAGTTCAACCGGGAAGGTTTTGACCGGTTTCCCGTCGATCCGGAGCGTCCAGGAGGGTTCATCCTGGAAGGTGAAGAGCCCGATGGTGCTCTGGAGACTCGTGGTTTCCTTCGGTTTCGCGCCGGGTAGGCGTTTGAGGGGACTTGTCAGCATCACGATTTTGTTCTCGTGCTGCAGCGAGATCTGGTTACCCGCATTGAGCAGCCCGCTGCCGCCGTGGGTGGTGACGAGGTTCGGCTCATTGGCCGTATAGCGTGCCAGGAGGGTGCCGAGCTGCTGGACACGCTCGACTTTCTTCTCGCCCCGGCGCCACTGGATCATGAGCGGGACGCTGCCCTGGCGGCCGACGTCGACCGATGCCACGCCGTAATTATTCCCGAGATACGACTGTATCCAGAGGGGTGTCCGGGCGAAATGGCCCCATTCCATCCCGGCCACCGTCATGTGGTAGGGGATGGGTTTTTCATCGACCATGTTCGCGGCCCAGTCGGGCGCCCAGGGCTGCTTGATTGTCTGAAGCGCGATCCGTCCGGGCGGGGCGTCGTGGCCGAAACGCGGCATGCCG
The DNA here is from genome assembly GCA_018334735.1 of Planctomycetota bacterium. Next base: position 4,778 of record JAGXLK010000125.1, read on the forward strand.
GCCCGTTTGTCGTTCTCCAGATCGTGGAGCGCGCCGCTGTGGGAGAGCGTGTGCACGATGTGCTGAAGACCGTCCTGAATAACCCACAGGTAGCTGATTCCGGTCCGGCCGGAGGTGTTGATGAAATGCCGGAGATGGGGGTGATAACTGGAGGTCAGTTCCTCGACCGATTTCGCGAGGATGCTCTGTCCCATGAGCCGATCGAGTCTTCGCGGACCGAAATCGGCGAACATTTTTTGTCCGCTTAGAGTAATCGCGTAGTAATAATGATCGATCGATTCCTGCGTGGTGCCGTCGTACCAGGCCCAGAGCCGCATCGGCAGATATTCCAGACCGTGTCGTCCGTCGGCCATGGCACGTTCGGAATTGATAATGTTGCCGCCCAGCAACGCGCCCATGGCGGCGGTGTGGTTGAAGTTCATCGTGCTGATCGTGTAGTTGTAGCCGTCGCGGAAGAAGGATTTGCGCCCGCGCCAGTCGCCGGTTTCCTTCCAGTAGGTGCGATTGCGTTTGCTCTGAGCGTGAAAAAAACGCCGCGTCGGCATATCCGGCATCAGCCAGGCGTCCCAGTAGGCGCGTATGTGGTCCCGCACCGGCGCCGGGAGCATGTCGCGATAGAGATACCACAGAAGCAAATCGTCCTGAATACCCCAGCCTTTCCAGTAGCGGGGGACGGTTCGGAGGATGTTCTGGACCACTTTCTCATATTTTTTGGGGTCGCCGGATTCCAGGGCGTCGGTCCAGCGGCTGATGTTGCCACCGCCGTAACGGCGCAGTTGCCGGACACGTTCCCACTGCCAGTCGGCCATCCAATCGGGCTGGCGGAGATGGTGCTTTTTGACCAGTTTTGCGAGCCGGTCACGGTTGGGCATCACGGCCGTGGCGTCGCCGGCCACTTCGGATTTAAGACGGCGGGTCAGAGAGTCGAGGTCCGTCGGCCGCGGAAGCTCGATTTCGCGGGTTCGATCGGCATCGCTGAGGGTGAGGACGAGACGGGGGCCCTTGAATGTCAGTCCATGTCCGCCGGTCGCTTTGGCCCATTCGTAAGAACTCCAGTAGTCATCGTAGCGTTGATCCCAGAGTTCCCATTTTTTCAGAAGAAGTCCGTTCTCCTCGAGCCGGCGGAGTCGCCACCCGAGGGTTTGGCCGAAAACCTGGCTTGTGAGCAGTTCGGTGATATCGAGTCGGCAGGTCGGATTTTCTTTGCTCAATTCGGCCGGGCCGAGCCGGTTTGGGAACCGGTCCTCAGCGGTATCACGGGCGCCGAATTTCGTCCAGTAGCCGGTACCTTTGATGTAAGCGTTGAAGGTCGGCCCCGTGTCTTTGCCGGATTCCCAGGGTCGTCGCAGCAACCAGCCGACGATGTGCCAGCGCGGGGGATTTTTCCATTTCTTCTGGTAGTTTCGCTGTATGTAGCGCCGCGGCTTCACCTCGTACCCATCGTAGGTGAGAACCAGTTCCGCTTTTTCGATGCGTTTGCCCGCAGAAAGGGCTTTAGCGATCCGGGGAGCGGCACCGGGGAAACGGACGAGGATCGACCGGTGGACGGCATCGACGGTCCGCGCTTCAGGGAACGTTTTGTCCCATTGCAGTCCGCTGATCCCGCAGCTTTCCACTTCGTCGATAGTGATTTTTTCGGCGGCTCGGGCGGGGGAGCACAGGAGCAAAAACACAGCACTCAGCAGGGCGACTAATATCGGGTATCCTTTAACCATGCGGGGAGATAGCCGTTTGTGCTGGCGTGTCTTTGCGAGGCGACCCGCGAAGCGGGGTGCCGCGGCAATCTCGCCGTTGGGTGGACAAAATGACGAGATTGTTTCGTTCACTTTACGGTGGGTTCGCAATGACCTGCGCAGGTGGCTTTGGCGGTTCAACACACTCAGTATCTGAGACGTGGTTGTCCGGCGGGTTGCGTGGCTCATCGAGGAAACCTTTCTGCAGGAGATTGTTGTTAGCCTCCGATCCTAACGGCAACACAGAAATCTTAAGTAGGATTCAGCATGC
>JAGXLK010000126.1 GCA_018334735.1 Planctomycetota bacterium
CCGAGGGGGGATCGATACGTTTTCTTTGATGAGATTAGTGATAGTTATTACTTGGTATCCAACGGGAAAGCTCCAAGCCAATTGTTTGGCGAAGATATCGATAGCAAAATGATTTCCGACCTTAAGTGGTTTCCTGGTGGTGACAAGTTGCTGTTCGCGAAGCACCAAGATGATTTGAATGAGGTTTGTGTACTGAACGTTCGGACCGGAAAGTTCTATTCAGTTATGCATGCCCCTGAGCTCCCGGCTGTCGTACCGGTGGCTGACCGACAGCTGTTGTGTAACGACGGTTCGTCGGTATGGATTGTAAATACTGATGGAGAGCGTAAACGTTTACTGTCTTTTCCGAAAGAGATTCAGTCGAGGATTAACAGCATTTCATCCAGCGAAACGTCTGGGTGAATATGCGCCACAGACGCCCATTACCCTGGGCCAAGACGGATTCTACAGGGGGGGCTTTCGTAGGGGAGGAGATTCAGCTGCAGAAAACTGAACAGCTGAAACAAGCAAGCGAAAGGTGATATTTTCCAATGGAGACTGGCCCTTTGTTTGTTATGCTTCAGACGGAATTGGACATTTCCTCTTCGGGAATTAGTATGTAGTTTACCCGAAAGAAGCGCCCTATGGCCAAGCGCAGAAACTTCTCGGGAAAAAAGAAAGTCGAAATCCTCCGGCGACACCTGCTGGAGAACGAGCCGGTCTCCGATATCTGCGACCAGTACGATCTGAATCCCAATCTTTTCTACCGCTGGCAGAAACGTTTTTTTGAGCAGGGAGCGGCGGTTATTAAAGACGTGAGACCTTCCCGCTGCAAGGGGCGGGGCATCCTTTTGAGTGTGTCAGCTCTCGGTGCAGGTTGAACCATAAAGATCCCCACCGCAAGGATTGGGTGTTTTCTGTTTGCGGGGGCGGAGACTCGAGTTCAGCTGAGGGCGCTCCCGTCAGGGTAAATGTCTTTTTTTTGCTTTTCGGATGGGCGAGTAGACCGTGCGTACAAAAAAGCCCTGAAATTCACACGTAAAGGTTTCACCAACATAACCTTATAATAATTATTGCCCTGAATTCATGAAATATCCGGGCCAGGGGGCGGTAAAGCCGGGTCTGCTGAGCCGGTTCACAGGCTGGAGCCTCCTCCGCATGAGGCTATGGAGCCCAAGGAGCCTGTGGTACATGGTAGCCAGTAGGCAGGGGTCGGGATCAGCGACGGCGGGCCGACGGATTAAACGGCTACAAACGAACACCGAACATCGGACAGCCAAGATCGAACTTCGAGATGGTACGGCAAACGGCCGAGCCCCTGAAGGGACTCACTACGAACCTGACACTGATTACGCAGCTTGTGCTCAATGCGCGGACGTGCAATTTGGCGGAGCGTGCTTGTAGTAGCCCGCTTCAGCGGTCCGTGGGTGTGACGAAAGTGATGCAGACAGATGGCGTCTCAAAGTCGTGCGGAGCGACGAGCAGGGAGTACAAGCTTGTTCACCAGTGAACCCGGATTCGGAGGGTGTAATGTGGTGGGGGCGCTCATTTATTGTGCGACCGGGGGATTGGCCTGGATATCGTCATGAGCTCAGGCCTGATCGACGTTTATGCTCATCAGGAATTCGGCATTGTTCTGGGTTTGTTCCAGGCGTCCTTTCAGCACTTCAATGCCTTCCACGGGGGAGAGGTCATTGAGCATTCTGTGGAGCAGGCGCACGCGTTTTAATTCTTCGGGGTCCATGAGAAGTTCTTCCCGCCGTGTCCCGCTCTGGGTGACATCGATCGCGGGGAAGATCCGTCGGTCGGCGAGTGCGCGGTCCAGATGCAGTTCCATGTTACCGGTCGCTTTGAATTCTTCGTAGATCACTTCGTCCATCTTGCTGCCGGTTTTGACCAGAGCGGTTCCGATGATCGTGAGGCTTCCGCCTTCTTCAATGTTTCGGGCGCTGCCGAGGAACTTTTTCGGTTTTTGCAGCGCGGTTGATTCCACACCGCCACTGAGGATACGCCCGCTGTGGGGCACTTCGTTATTGTGGGCGCGGGCCAGGCGCGTGATCGAATCGAGGAATATGATAACGTCCTGCTCGTATTCGACCATACGGCGGGCCTTCTCAAGGACCATATTAGTGACCTGGATGTGGCGTTTCGGGGGTTCATCGAACGTCGAACTGATCACTTCTGCGGCAGGGACTGTTCGGCGCATGTCGGTTACTTCTTCAGGCCGTTCATCAATGAGCAGAATAATGACGTACGCGTCGGGATGATTGTCCAGAATGCCGTTGGCCATCATTTGCATCAGGACAGTTTTTCCTGTTCGGGGGGCCGCGACGATCATTCCGCGCTGACCTTTCCCGATAGGGGTTACCATGTCGATGATGCGGGTTTCGATACGATCCGGTTCCGTCTCAAGCATGAGACGTTCCTCTGGATGAAGAGGGGTCAGGTCTTCGAAAAGCGCGATTTCGTTTATTTTCTCCGGGCTTTCGAAGTTAACAGCCTCGACTTTGAGGAGGGCAAAATAATGCTCATTATCTTTGGGTGGTCGGATTTGACCTGAGACGACATGACCGGTACGGAGACCAAATCGCCTGATCTGGCTTGGTGATACATAGATATCGTCCGGACTGGGCATATAGCTGTAGTCGGGCGAGCGAAGAAAACCGAACCCTTCGGGAAGGACTTCCAGCACGCCTTCGCCGTACATGGCGCCATTACTTTTGACCCCGGCCTTCAAAATTTTGAAGACCAGTTCTTGTTTCTTCAACCCTGTGAAATTATTGATGCCCTGGTCGCGGGCGATTTCCTGCAATTCTTTAATAGTTTTCTTTTGCAGGGCTTCGATGTGAAAGCCCCCGCTTGAATTCTTTGACTTTTTGCTTGAGTCTGTCTTTCCCACTGATTTCCTCCTTCGGAGTTGTTTCCTGCCGGTCCCCGACAGCCTTTTTTGACACGGCCTATGGGGACGTACAATTCAACAATTTAGCTTCTGTTTAAGTTGGTTAGAAAGTTGTTTGACGGCGCGTCGAAGGGCGCGCTCATTACCTGAGTTCTCGACGATATAGTCAGCCAGCTCTTTTTTCTGTGCTGGATCGATTTGAAGGCTTTCTCGTTTGGCCAGTTCCTCAGATTCCCAATTTCGCTGTTTCTTTGCCCGCTGGCGGCGTTCTTCCAGGGGGCTGTTAATAAAAACCAGATCGGTGCACTGTTCACGGTGCAAATCAGTTTCAATCAGCAGGGCGGCATCCAAAACCACCGGTTTGTTGGTTTCACGTATTTGATTTTTTATTTTTCTGAGAATGATTGGGTGGACGATCTCGTTGAGTTTTTCGAGATCATCGCGCGATTGAAAGGCAATTTGCCCGAGTTTTTCCCGGTCAATCTCTCCGGCATCACCGAGTATTTGATCTCCAAATATTTTCACGAGCCGGGTGCGGACCTCGCGTCTCTTCAAAACTTCGTGGCCCAGCATGTCAGCATCGATTCTGCAAAAACCTTCCTCTTCAAGCATTTTTGCCACTGTTGTTTTGCCGCTACAAAGGCCTCCCAAAATGCCCACAACTGGCTTTGATTGGCTTTTTGAGGTTTTTTGGGAGGGCATTATTTTGCTTCTTCCCAGTTTTTACCAGCGGTGGCATCGACCTTGAGAGGTACTGATAGCTCCATCGCGCCCATCATTTCTTGACCACAAAATGTCGAACAGCGTCAAGTTCAGGGTCGGGAACTTCAAACAGCAATTCGTCATGGATCTGTACGAGCATGCGGCTCTGCTGGCTGATTTGCGGTAGAGCCTTGTATATCGAAATCATGGCCAATTTGATAAGATCAGCGGCCGAGCCCTGAATCACGCTGTTGACGGCTATTCTTTCGGCAGCGCTTCGGACCTGCCCGCTGCTTCGGATGCCTTTGATGGCGCGTCGCCGACCCGCAAGCGTGCGAACATAACCATTCTCTCGGGCTTGCGAGACGGTTTTCCCTATAAATGTTTTTACACGCGGATATCGTTCAAAATAGCTATCGATAAATTTCTGGGCCTCCGGGACGGGAACCCCGATCGATTTGCTCAATCCATAGGCGCTCTGCCCGTAAACGATTCCGAAATTGACGGCTTTTGCTTTCTGGCGCATCTCTTTTGTCACGGTTTTTTCGGAGATATCGTTTATTTGCGCGGCGACAAAACTGTGAATATCTCGATCTTCGCGAAATGCCTTTCTGAGCGTTTCATCTTCGGAACAATGGGCCAGGACTCGCAGCTCAACCTGTGAGTAATCGGCTCCCAGCAGGGACATAGAAGAGTCAGCAGGGACAAACGCGCGTCGAATTCGACGCCCGAGTTCTGTGCGAACGGGAATATTCTGCAGATTCGGATCGCTGCTGGAAAGCCGTCCTGTCGCCGTAGCGCTCTGATTAAAAGAGGTGTGGAGACGGCCTGTTTTGGGGTTGACTATTTTCAGCAGGGCGTCCGCGTAGGTGCTCTTGAGTTTGTTGAGTTCACGGTACTCGAGCAAATATTCCGCGACCTCATGGTCTTGAGCCAGAGCTGTCAGAACATCGCTCGCGGTTGAATAGCCGGTGGTGCGTTTTTTGCCTTTTGGAGGGGGCAGTTCCATTTCATCGAAAAGCACTGTGCTGAGTTGTTTGGGCGAATTAACATTGAACTCTCTGCCGGCTTTCTCGAATATCTTTTGTTCCAGGGATTTGACCCGTGTTTCGAGCTCTTCCTGCATTTTTTCCAGACAATCCTGATCGATTTTAATACCATGCCATTCCATATCAGCGAGCACGGAGATGAGAGGCAATTCGAGTTTTTGGAAAAGGTGCATCAGTTCTTGTTTTTCCAACAGCGGCATCAGTCTTTCCGAAAGTCTGTAGGCGATGTCAGCATCTTCGCAGGCATAAGGAGCTACTTTTTCGACAGGAACCTCATCCATTCGGTCGTGTTCTTGCTTTTTGCCGATCAGTTCTTTGATGGGAACGGGCCGATAGTTCAGATGACGCCGGGCGAGTGAGTCGAGGCTGTGGCTTCGTTCGGCGGGTTGAAGCAGATAGCTGGCCAGCATTGTGTCGCAAACAATGCCGTTGAGTTGAATATCGTATGCTTTCAAAATAAGCATATCGTATTTCAAATTTTGTCCGATAATGCCAATATCCGGATCTTCCAGGAGTGGTTGGAGTGCGGCGAGTGCCTTTTCCCTGGTGCACAGTTTCTCCTGCGGCGGCCCCGCGACCGCGACATACGAGCCCTTTTTCTCTTCCCAGCTCAGGGCAATTCCCACGATTTCCGCTTCATGTGGCTCGAGACTGGTGGTTTCGAGATCGAATGAAAAAGGGGCGTTCTCTCGCAGTTGCCGAACGAGAACATCCAGTTTGTCGTCTGAAATAATCGTTTCGTAGACAATTTCCGTTGTTTCGATTGACTCCGGTTCGGCGATGTCCGTTGCTTCGCTTTCCGTCTCAAAAAGGTTGCCCTGTCGGGTTGTGGTTTGGCCCGAGACAGAACCGCTGGGGTTATCATCCATAAACGATTCGAATCCCAGGGCACGATAAAATTCGTTCAGTTCTTGCCCGTTTTGTTTTTCGATAGCGCAGGCCTTGAGATCCAGATCGAGGGGCACGGAACAATCGATTGTGACGAGTTTCCTGCTCAGTTCGACCTGGTCGCGGTTTTCATCGAGTTTTTCACGAATATTATCGCTTGAGACTTCCTCCAGATTTTCGTACAGATTTTCGACTGTCCCGAATTTTTCAATAAGTTTGACAGCCGTCTTTGGACCGATTCCATAGACCCCTGGTATGTTATCGCTTGTATCGCCGGAAAGGGCCATCATTTCGACTATTTGCCAGGGTTGGACACCACGTTTTTCTTTCAGGCCTTCAGGATCCAGCATTTCTTCTCGGCTTTTGTGAATGTGCAGGACTTTGGTGTTGTTATCGATGAGTTGTTCCGCGTCTTTGTCCGTTGTCACCAGGACCGATTCCAGTCCTTTTTCAGACGCCCTTGCAGCAGCCGCCCCCAGGACATCGTCGGCTTCATAATTTTCCACGAGAAGCTGGGGTGTATTCTTTTTTTTCAGCATTTCCTTGATAACTGGAATTTGGCGCTGAAGGGGATCGGGCATTGGTTTCCGGGTTGCTTTATATTCTTCGTAAATTTCATGGCGGAACACTTTTCCCGGGGGGTCAAAAACCACGGCAAGGTAGTCTGGATTGTAATCATCTTCAATTTTGTGAAGGAGGCGTGCAAAGCCATAGACGGCGTTGACAGGTTCCCCATCTGGTCCTGTCAGGCCGCGAATTGCATAGAAAACCTGGTGGATGTGGGCGTATGCGTCGATGAGGAAAAGTGTTTCAGGCATTTAAGATACAGTGAAATGTCGTGGGGTAATTCACAAAAATGCACAAGAGGGCAGCAGCCTCACGGTGTAGAGCCCCGCGCCTATAATAAGATTTTCATTGTCGATTGGCGCTGGTTTTAGATCCGTCTCCTAAAATGAGACGGGCCACCTGACTGCGGAAGTGGAACCGAAACTGAAAAATTTCTCAAAAGTCGGTTCCCCCGAGCCTACAACGAGGGGGCGAAACTCCAGGTCAACTTCCTGAACTCCATCCTGATTTTTGTCGTAATCGGGAGGACCCCTGAATGTTGGCAGTTTCCCATATCTGCTACGCGTTTAGTTGGTAAACGCAGGGTTAAATCTAATGGGAGATTTCTGGCGTGTCGATCTAAAATTC
>JAGXLK010000127.1 GCA_018334735.1 Planctomycetota bacterium
GATATGAAATCCGCGAAATCGGTCGATGCCCTTTTCTTCCCGATTTTCCCCGGGGAAGAAGAACATTCGTGGGAAATTTTCTACAATGAAGCCCTCGATAAATTCTTTGCGGGTGAATACGCCGGTGACTACGAGCAGGAATTGATCGACGAATACAATCAGCACCTGCCCGAAAATCCCCCCTGGGAATAACGACTCTCGTCGGTTCCAGAGCCTGCATGCCGAAGGTGCAGGCTCTGGCTGTTTAACCGGCATATTTCTTTCATGAATCCAACGACAATATCGTTATAACGGGATCTTCGGCAAGACGTTACAGCCCTTGCTTGGCTTTCTCAATGCGAGGCACGGTCCCGTCGCTGAGCCTGTAAAGGACCTCTCCAGCATCCGGCACGCACAACACGCCTTCATCTTCGCGACCTTTGAAATCCTCTGGATCAATCGAATCGGGATCCATGTAACCGAGGTTGACTTTCTCGCATCTTTCCGGGGAAATGTCGGTGGCCAGCACAACGTTAACACGCGGTTTTTCCACCCCATTTTCGAATCTTCCTATCCCTTTAACATGGGTGGAATGTGCCATGACCGCTTTCGGGACGTGCTGGAATTGATCCATGCGCTTCAGGAAATAATCCCGCACGTGATAACCGACCTGATCGAGCACTTTGCCATGTGTATACGATATTTCATCGATATGGGGCCCGTATATGATCAACTCGGCTCCATCGGCCAGTACGGGTTCAAGCTTATACATACACTTTCCGGCGGTCCAAATATCGTCATACATCTTCGGGGCCATCGATAAAACTCGTTTGTAGGTGCGGTCAACGTACTTGATTTGCAGCTTTGCCGATAGATCCGAGGCCTGGCTCCACGCATCTTCCGGAGTATCCACAAACATTCCGCTGATCCCATCTTTCTGTACCACAAGACTGAAACAGAGCTTGGGCATATCAATCATTGAAGCGGAACGGTCAATCACCTTTCGCACGGGAGTCCATTTCGTGCCGTTGATGACCGGATTTGTGATCACCGCGCCCAACCAGTGGAAGAAATGCACTACTTCCTCGCCCGCAATCCCCGGAAAGAAATACTTATTCCCGCCCGAAAAACCAACGACTTCGTGCGGGAACGTTGGACCGATTATGATAAGCTGATCGTAATCGAAGATATGGCGATTTACCGTGACATTCACCGATTCCCGCATGAGCCCTTCGGTGATCTCCTCCGTCTCGTCTTCGCTGATCTCACCGATATCTTGCAGTTCGCTCGGATCAAGCCATCGGTGATTCAAAATATCTATGTCCGCAAAAGTGCTTTCACGTTCTTCGGCCGTCACCCCGACTCGCTCGTTAATCTTTTCTTCCGGCATCACCGGATGCGTGCCAAGAGCGATCATATAGTCAAGCTTTTTCACCTTTTGGCCGAGCATCTCATGGAAAGTGCGAAACATCAGGGGGACCGGCGCGGTTCGTGTCTGATCCGGAATTATGACCAGAACCCGTTTGTCAGTCAGATCGTATTCTTCAAAGGCCTCCCCGCAAATGTTCCGGACTTCATCATCCGATAGGTATCGCTCTTCGTATCCTTTACCAATCATTATTTCTCCTCTGGTATCTGAAACGGGCGTCACCGCTTATTTTCGAAAGGTAGAACCTATCCCATAGCAAGGCCTTTTGCAATCATGGGGTGACTTTCCGCGCTTAAAAACAGCCTGCCTCCCGGTAATGGCACAGGAAATGTTTTGGGGAATGTACGAACAATGGGACGACGTTTCCGGTGCAAAAGAGGTCATATAGCTGTGGTCCGCATCGCCGAGGCGGCCTGCCGTGGTTGTTTGCCGTTATCTCGAAGGATCAAAATGGCGGAGCCCGCTCGTCGATCACGCCCTACGTCAAAGAAGCATCCTGGAAACCCAGGCCGAGTAACTTCTCCTGCGTTTCCCTGGAACGTCCTTCGAAACTAAGCTTCGTGTTGTAAAACTCCCGTCTGATTGCATAATTTCGTCGCAATTGGTCGAAATAATCCATGCGATCCGCGGTTTCCAGATCCAGCATCTTCCACAGCAAAGCGTCATCATCCAGGATATTCCAAACTTGCTGACAGGTCCGTTTCACAATTTCTTCCGGCTCTCCGCCATCGCCCACAATAGTCTCCGGTAGATCGGGTGCAGGCAGCAGATTGCGGACTTTGGCAGAGGGATTAACACCCAGAAACTGGCAGGCCGCCTCGTAGATCATCTGCGTTCCCGCCGCTTTGCCATCGAGAGAATGCCCGGCGATGTGAGGGGTGCCGATATCGACCAGACGCAGCAGTTCTGTGTCAATATCAGGTTCTCCGTCCCAGACGTCCAGCGCCGCGGCCGAAATTTCGCCGGAACGTAACGCTTCCACCAGCTCTTCTTCATCGACCACAGCTCCCCGGGAACTGTTGAGAAAAACGGCCCCCGGTTTCATCGCTCCGATGAAATTCCGATCCACCATGTGATATGTCGGATCCTGACCTTCCCGGGTGAGAGGCACGTGAACCGTAACAAAATCACACCCGAGAGCTTCCTTGAGCGGACGGTATCGTGGCTCACGTGTCTTGCGTGCCAGTGGCGGGTCATTCTGAATAACTTTCATACCGAGGGCCTTTGCTTTTTGGACCACCTGGCTGCCGACATTGCCGCATCCGATCACACCCAGGCTACTACCTTCCAGATGGCGTCCCGCTCGCTGGGCAAGAACCAGAAGGGCCTCCGTGATGTATTCGGACACCGAATTTGCATTGCTGCCCGCAGCGTTCGTAAATTCGATTCCCCGGGAATCAAGATATTCTTTATCCACATGATCTGTCCCGATCGTGGCGGTGCCGACGAACCCAACCGTGGTATTCTCCAACAGCTGAGCATCGATCTTCTTGGTCGAACGACAGACCAGCACATCCGCATTTTCCAGATGCTTGCGCTCAAGCTCGCGTCCCAAGTAAGTTTCAACGGATCCGAGTTCGCCGAAAATTTCTTTGACGTAAGGCACATTCTGATCGGCAGCTATTCTGGGCATGACAATTCTTTCTGACAGGCGAAGTCGCCTCGGAGGTTCCAGCAAAACTGGCTGTATTTTACACCGTCGGCTGTTTCTGCTAACATTGTGCCACACCACGGTCAAACAGTCAATTTCAGGAGGTAATTGCCGATGGCTGAGCAAGATTATGGCATCATAGGAATGGCAGTGATGGGACAAAACCTCGCTCTCAACTGCGAGGATAAAGGATTCAGCGTGGCGGTCTATAACCGGACCACTTCCCGGATGAAAGAGTTCGTCGAGTCGAAGTGTCAGGACAAGGATATCATCGGCTGCGAAACAATTGAAGAGTTTATAGACTCGCTCGCACGCCCGCGGCGCGTAATGATTCTCGTCAAAGCCGGAGATCCCGTCGATAAGGTCATCGACCAGATCATGCCTCTCATGGACGAAGGGGATGTGATTATCGATGGTGGTAATAGTTTTTTCAAAGACACCATTCGTCGGTCCAAAAAAGTCGAAGATGCCGGGATGCTCTATATCGGAACGGGTGTCAGCGGCGGCGAAGAAGGCGCGCTCCACGGTCCGAGCCTCATGCCCGGCGGCAGCAAAAAGGCCTGGAATCTCATTGAACCGATCTTCACCAAGATCGCCGCGCAGGTCGAAGGAGATCCCTGTTGCACCTATATCGCAGATAACGGCGGTGGACATTACGTGAAAATGGTCCATAACGGCATCGAATACGCCGACATGCAGCTGATCTGCGAATCCTACTATATCATGGCCAATGCCCTCGGGATGGAACCCGCCGAGCTGCACGAGGTCTTCAGCGAATGGAACGATGGCGATCTCGACAGTTATCTCATCGAAATCACCACCGACATTTTCTCCAAGACCGACCCCGAGACCGGCAAACCGCTGATCAACCTGATTCTTGACAAGGCCAAACAGAAAGGCACGGGCAAATGGACAAGCCAGAGCGCACTGGATCTGGGAATCCCGGCGCCGACCATCGCCGAAGCCGTTTTTGCCCGATGTATCAGCGGCCAGAAAGAACAACGCGTTGAGGCCAGCAAACAGCTCACCGGACCAGAGCCCGATGAACCGTCCATGCCAAAAGATGAGTTCATTGAGGCCATTCGGAAAGCCCTTTATGCTTCAAAAGTCTGTGCCTACGCGCAGGGATTCGCACTCATGACCGAGGCCGCTAACGAATACAGTTGGGACCTGGATATGGGCGAAATTGCGATGATCTGGCGAGGTGGATGTATCATCCGCGCCCAGTTCCTGCACCGGATCAAGGAAGCGTTCGACCGCGAACCGAACCTGGCGAATCTGCTGCTCGACCCCTATTTCAAAGATATCGTCGAGAGCGGTCAGGACGCCTGGAGGAAAGTCATTCAGGAAGCCACCCGAATGGGCCTGCCGGTACCGGCCTTCAGTTCGGCCCTGGCGTATTTCGACAGTTACCGCCGGGAACGCCTCAGCGCCAATCTCATCCAGGCGCAGCGCGACTACTTCGGCGCGCACACTTACGAGCGTCTGGATAAAGACGGCAATTTCCACACCGACTGGCCGAACGCCTGAGACAACCATTACACACCCTGTGAACTGACGGGACCGCCTGCAAATCCGGGCGGTCCCGTCTTTTTTGGCCATAAACATGAGGGGGACGTTCAGCCCACTGTCCCTCCCTGCGTCACTCTAACCCGGAGTCGTCGCGTTGTCGCACTTTCGTGACTTTCCAGGAGCGGACTGGACTTCAGCCGGAGGCTGGAGTTCAGAACGCGGTCGGCAAGCCTGCCGGTTTTGCGGCAGAGCGCTGGCCCGGTGTTTGGCCAGTCCTGTTGCGGGGGCTAACGACAACGGCAGGTCCGGCTCGGCGATCCGGACCTACAGCGCTCGAGCATTTTTCGAAGTCGCAATAATTCTCGGGCTTTTGAAACTCCCCGGAACATACCCGGGCCTCACGTATCCGGGAACAATGAAAACCTGAAACCACCTATCCGGGCCTGACGGCCCGGTCCACAGGCTGGAGAGCCTGTGCTACATGCGTTTCTTAACCGTCCGGTCTCCTGGACCGACCCCCGCGGCCTTGTGCCGCGGGTGAGAAAGATTGAGTAGCTAGAAACCGCGGCCACCCCGAGATCGGCCCCCACGGGCTTGTCCCGTGGGTGAAGAAGATTATGACCCGTAAGTGGAGTGGTCCGAAACTGGCACGCCTCAGGCATGGACCACAATATCCAGCGGTAAAAAGGGACGAAAGAGACGCAAGAAACTCCGATTGGGAACCGGGCCGGCACTCCCCATCTCCTGCGAACCTCAATACGCGTAAAGCCGCCCGTAGGGCCGGGTCGTCACCGGCTGGAGTTTCACGAACTCATCCGGGGCAAACTGCAGATCGCCCATCTCGAACTCCTGGCTGAACCGCTTGATCTTCATCTGCAAGGACTCCCAGTCCTCTTCATCAACCGGCTCGGATCCGACTTCCACGGCTATCTGCCAGGGCTCGATTTTTCCCCGCACGTAAATCACCCCGCCGTGCATACCGGTTCCGACATGTTCACCAACGGCTCCTTCCCAATAATGCGGATTGGATTCACTGTTGTCGCCGAGTCCAAGGACCACAAGTGTGCCGCCGGCCATGTATTCCCCCAGGTAATCGCCAGCTTGTCCTCCAATTACGATCGAGGGACTTCGATTCTCATACGCTTTCATATGGATTCCCGCCCGATATCCCACATTCCCTTTCACAAAAAGTTCCCCTCCACGCATCGAATATCCCAGCACGTCGCCGGCATTGCCATGGATCACCACTCGTCCTGCATTCATGGTATTTCCGACAGCATCCTGGGCGTTACCCCGGACGATCAGTTCGGTCCCGTCCATGAACACTGCCATATCATTTCCGGGTACACCGCGGATCGTTATCCGAGTCCCCCCGTTTAGACCGGCCCCGATATAGCGCTGTCCGCAGACGGAATTGAGTTCAATATCCGTCTCTCCCGCCTTGACGGCACGGTGAATTTCTTCGTTCAATGCTCGGTATGGTTTGTTCTGAGCTTCAATTTTCATACTTCAATTCCCAGGCCTGAAACGACGTGTTTTCGGTAATCTTTTGGCAGTGAAACCAGGCCAAAGTCATCGGTTAAGAGGTGTTCTTTAAAATCAGACACATCGACCTCCTCGCGGATCAAGCCCGTCACAATTCCTGCGCGGTCGATGCAACCGATAAAAATCGCGCCAACCACGCGGTTATCCTTCAGGACGATCTTGCGGTAGGTCTTGTCGGCTTCATCCGCAAGTTGCAGGATTTCGAACTCGTCCGATTCCAGGTTGGTCAGCCCGACGCTGATTGTCGGCAATCCGAAAATATCCACGGAGTTCATGGCCAGTCCCCCACCGTAGTTTTCTTTCCCGCCCGCCATGTTGACTCCGGCAACGTGTCCCTGCCGGTGAGCATCGGGGAAGATCGGGAGCGTTCCGTATCCTTCAGAAAGCCGCTGCTGCGCTTCAGCGACATCCCCGGCGGCGTAGATGTCGGGGGCTGTCGTCCGCATCCGCTCGTCAACAATTATCCCGTCCCCAATCTTCACACCGGCATTTTGAACGAGCCCGATATTCGGCCGCACACCGATGGCAAAAACAAGCAACTCGGATTTGACCGGTTCCCCGTCCTGCAATTCCACCCCGCTAATTCTGCCATT
>JAGXLK010000128.1 GCA_018334735.1 Planctomycetota bacterium
CGCTGGTGCGGGATGTAGAATAAACTATTTCAGGAAGCCAGATGTTTTCAACACGAGTTCCTCTGGAATCAGACGCTTCCACTTATAAGTATTTTGGAAGCCGCAAAGTGGTTTTTGATATTACTCAATGCATTTGGAGTTTGTGATGTCCGTAAGTATCTCTTGTGGCTGTATGGAAGTCAATGGAAATCGGTCATTTTTGTTTTCAGGGGAAGTCGAATACTGGCGGTTGAATCCGAAATACTGGGAAGTCGTGCTGGATCGATTGATTGAAACCGGGATGGAATGGGTGTCGAGTTACGTCCCGTGGCGGGTTCATGAGCAGGGACGCCACGATTATGATCTGGAAGGCAAGACCAACCCTCGCTTGAACCTCCGTGCGTACCTGGAACTCATACGTGAGAAGGGGCTGAAGATGTATTTCCGACCCGGCCCATTGATCGTGAGTGAGATGGCGGCAGGAGGGTATCCCCAGTGGCTTGTGGAAGAGGATCCCCTTCGCCTGGTCTGGGATGCTGATAACAAAATACCCCCGGGATTTCAGGGATATGGCGGGGTTCCCTGCTACCTCCATCCCGATTACCTTGAGCACGTTGCCGTATGGCTCTCGGCGGTCAACGATATTGCCTGCGATTTTCTTGCACCCGCCGGTCCCATCGCTATTTATCAGCTCGATAACGAAGTGAGTCTTGTCTGCAAAGACGGCATGTTTCAGAGCGATTACAACCCTCACATTGTGGGGCCGGGCGGCGTGTATCACCAGTGGCTACGCGAAAAGTACGGATCATTCGAGGCCATTCCTTATGGCGAAGATTGCGAAGACATCGGAGAAATAGCTCCTCCCCGAGATCTGGAGCTTTGGGGTGAGAGGCGTGTCGACTGGTGGTGGGATTGGGCGGAGTTTAAAGAGTATTATCTCGCGCGGTATCTCGAGGAGCTGCGTAAAATTCATGAAGGTTGCGGAGTAACCGAAGTCAAATTCTGCACCAATTTTAATCCCCACCGGCCCAACACGGTTCCGAATAACTGGAAGAAATATGAGGAGGCCACACGCGGTCTGGTCGGTTACGATTTTTACCGATCGCCTTTCCTCAGTTATACCGGTTATCTCTCGCTCTCGCGGATATCCCGTATGCTTGGCTCCTGGATGGAACTGCCCTGGTCCGCGGAATTTATGAGCGGTTTCTGGCACGAAGATTTCAACAATGGCGGGTATCCGTTTGCGGAACACCACGAAATGATGAGCTATGCGGCCCTTGCAAACGGGCTTAAAGCACTCTCGTGGTATATGTTTCACGACCGCGAGAGGTGGGGCGGAGCGCCGGTGAGCAATCTCGGCCAGAAACGATACGCTCACAACGCCATCTGCGAAGTTATGAATTTTGTTGAAGGGTGCAAAGATTTCTCCTCTTTACAGCTCCAGGGACGTGTCGGCGTACTTTACTACAGACCCTACCATATCCACACGTTCCTCGGTGATTCTATGCCGTGCAACGATAGCCAGGTGCATATCGGTCAACCCGAGATCGATGGAGTTAAGGCCGGGCTTACTTCTACCGAATATGAAGCAATTTTTGGCATTCTTATGGACGCGGGGTATTCCCCCATACCTGTCGATCCAGCGATCAATTCTGAGGAACTCGATAGACTCGACGCTCTCTGGGCGACCACCCAGACTTTCATGGATCCTGAGACCGCTTCACAGCTCTG
Organism: Planctomycetota bacterium; assembly: GCA_018334735.1. The sequence continues at coordinate 1,711 of JAGXLK010000128.1, forward strand.
GGAATTTGCGCGAAAGGGCGGGGTGTTAATAATTGGTCCTTATGTTCCAGAGGCTTCTTTGAGCGGAGATCCCCTGGCTCTCCCGGAAGGTCTTGGGGAGGCCGATCCGGTGTGCCGGGGCCAAACCAACATAAAATGGTACGATACTTCCGTCACTTTCTACGAAGGGCTCTGGAGTCTCCCGGGGGAATCTATCGTTTCGCTCGGGAACCAACCGATTGTCTCCGGCCACGCTCTCGGAGAAGGGGTTGTCATCTTCGTTGGTGGATACATTGCCCAGGATCTCAGTGGCCCGGCCCCTGAAGGCAATGTCGAATTCGCGGGACGTCTCCTTGAGTTCTGCGAGATTTCCCCGAGGGTGAAGACCAATCGGCGAGATATTCACGCCATACTTCAAACCAACGATCAGGAGGGCTATTTGTTTCTGCTGAATCTCGGCCTGCGCGCTCGTTCGGCCAAAGTGAGTTTCCAGCACAATGCGCCCCGGGCTTTAAAAGATGCCCAAACCGGTGAGGAAATTCAGCTTGCCGACGCAGAAGCGCGGGTGGACGTTGATTGCAAAAGGTGCCGGGTGATGGAACTGATTTGAATCCTACTGCGGCCAGCTATTTTGTAAATGATCGCCGTTGAATTAAACCGCAGCATGTCTGATATCGAGGCGGCGGAAGAGGATAACCTGCCGGAATTGATCACCAGGGACGATATTCGAGCGGATTTGCATGCTCACACGGATTACAGTGACGGAAAACTTTCCGTGATGGAGATGGCCCGAGCCGCGAAGGACCTCGGATATGAATATTTTGCTCTGACAGATCACAGCCAGAACCTCGGTGTGGCCAGCGGATTGTCGCCCGAAAAGCTTGAGGAGCGCAAAAAAGAAATTGATGAAGCAAGTGGTGAATTAAATTTCCCGATTTTAAATGGGACCGAAGCCGATATATTAAAAGATGGTACCGTTGATTACGGGGATGAAATTTTGTCCGATCTCGATTGGGTCGTTGCGTCCGTCCACGACCATTTTGACATGGAAGAAAACGCGATGACCGAACGGATAAACTCAGCGGTTCGCAATCCGAACGTCCACGTTATCGGGCACCTGACCGGCCGTCTTATTGAGAAACGGGAACCATACCGTCTGGATATCGGGGCGGTGATGGAAGCCTGCGCAGAAACGGGGACCGCTCTCGAATTGAATGCGCATCCGGATCGGCTCGATATTCAGGACACTGTCTGTCGTCAGGCAAAGGAAGCGGGTGTGAAAGTTGTAATCGGCACCGATGCTCACAATTCCTCTCATCTTTCTCTCATGCATTTTGGCGTCAGTACCGCGCGCCGCGGCTGGCTTACAAAAGACGACGTTCTCAATGCTCTGAGCTACGAAGACTTCAAAGATTACCTCGAGTCTGCGGACCGCTGACCTGGACGCCACGACAAAACTTTAACCGCAACAGATATCGCAACGATTCCCTGCGCCGCGAAGCCCGCACCCAGAGGTAGCTCGGGGACAATCAAAGCTCCATGGCGACTGAGTGAGTTCTCGGGTCCGGAACTTGTTCTACCCCTCCGGTTGACATGGTCAACATCTGGTCTATCCTTTAAGGAAAAACAGCAAGGATTTCTCCATTTTTGAGGTGCAGCATGGATGAAAATATTGAAACCCTGATACACGTTTCAAATGAAGTAGGACGCGATAACGATCTGGTTCAGGGAGGCGGCGGCAACACGAGTGTAAAAACTGGCGACGGGTGCATGTACGTGAAGGCCAGTGGGACGGCTCTCGGGGAGATGAAGGAGGGCCAGGGCTATCGGTGCGTGCGAGTTGAAGACTGTATTTCCATCCTCGATGACGAAGAAATCGCCGCCGCAGATCCCGAAGAACGCTCAGCTGCTGTTGGCCGACAGTTGCTGGAAGCCTGCGCGGATGATCTCCAGGGCCGTCCCTCGGTTGAGACATCTCTTCATGCTTTGCTCGGGAAAGTCGTTGTCCATACTCACCCGTCACTCGTGAATGGAGCCCTTTGCGCCACGGAAGGTCGAGAAGCGTTGGCTGAACTGTTTGAGGACCTCGATCCACCACCGCTCTATATCCCATATACCGATTTCGGTTATCCGCTCGCAGTGGCCATGCAAGAGGCACTCAACCAGTACAAAAAAGATCACGATCAGCTGCCCGAGATAATATTTCTGGAAAACCACGGTCTTTTCGTCAGCACGGAGGAACCCGAGCGGGCTCTGGAATTAACCCAGCTGGTTTTTGACCGTGTTGAGACCGCATGGGAAGATCGGATGGATGGAGTGACCGAGCGACATACATTCGCTCCCGAGCACGAGAAAGAGATTGAGCTGGTATCCGAGGCCTGCGCCCATCTGCGACGCGTTTATGCCGAAATCCTTGGTTCGCCCGTTCTGGTCCGGTATGAACTCGGAACGGCTGTAAAACGATTCTTCGCTTATTCGGATTGCCACCGACTTACCTGCAGTGGCCCGATGGTTCCCGATCAGATGGTCTATTGCAATGGAGCGCCCATCTGGGTGGAATCGCCAGACAAAATGGGTGATTTCCCCGCAGCATTGGATCATGCCGTGGAAAGGGAAGATGCCGGTGCTGCTACGCCTCTGTGCGTACTCGTAGATGGACTTGGCATGTTCACTGTCAGTGTGAGTCCCGCTCTGCTTGATGCTGCGTCGGCAACGATGGAAGCCGTGTTGGATATTCTTGTGGTTGCCGATCAGTTCGGCGAGCCGCGCGCTCTGCCGGAGGAAGGGCTGGAATACATCCGTGGTTCAGAAGTCGAAAAATACCGTCAGGAAGTCATGGGACTGAGAGCTGCAGAAGGGGACCTGGCGGGGGGCGTTGCTGTGGTGAGCGGCGCGGGAAGCGGGCTCGGTCGTGGGATATCGATAGGTCTTGCTAAACGTGGTATGCACGTGATCCTTGCCGATATTAATCCCGAAGGTTCAAAAGAAACAGCTCGAAGGATCCGTGAGGAAGAACAAGCGCCCGGGAGCGGATGGCCTGTTAGCGTGGATGTGACTTCCGAAAAATCCGTGGGGGATCTTGTTTATACGACGATCAGCGATCTCGGAGGAGTCGACCTGCTTGTCAATTGCGCCGGGATTGCTCCACCTCATCCCCTGATCGAATTTCCTGTTGAAGATTGGCGGAAAACCCTTGAAGTCAACCTCACCGGATATTTTTTGATGGCCCGAGAATTTGCACGCGTTATGAAACGTCAGGGTGCGGGCGGGAATATCATTAACCTGTCGTCGAAAAGTGGGCTCAGCGCTTCGAAAAATCATAGCGGATATAATGCCACAAAAGCCGGCGAAATCCACCTTGCACGAGGTTGGGCTCAAGAACTGGCTGAATACAATATCCGCGTCAACTGTGTCTGCCCCGGGAACGTCTTTCGAGAATCAAACATCTGGAACGAAGATTATATAAAAGCTCTGGCGAAAAAGCGGGGCCTCGAACCCGACGAGGTCATCCCTTACTATATCGGTCTCACGGCGCTCGAAGAGGAAATCGACTGGGATGACATTGCCAATGCTGTGGTTTTTCTCGCCAGCGAAAACGCCTCTAAAATTACCGGCCAGATTCTCGTGGTCGATGCCGGTCAGGTTTTTGTGCGTTGAAACATCTGTGCCTGCGCTTGAAAGGATTGACGAACAATGGAAGCAAAAGCTGCTGTCATGACCGAATTTAATGCTCCGCTTGAAATGCAGAGCTTCCCCCTGGTTCCCCTCGAGCCCGGAGAGGTCCGCGTGAAAATCACCTGTGCCGGAGTCTGCGGAAGCGATGTTCACATGTGGAGAGGCAAGGATCCGCGCACGCCTCTACCCATGATCCCCGGACACGAAGGTGTGGGAGAAGTGACCGAAATCGCCGGATCGAAGACCGATCTTTTCGGCCGGGAACTCAAACCCGGAGATCCTGTGCTCTGGGAACGCGGTGTGATGTGCGGAGATTGCTACTACTGCAACATTGCCAAAGAACCAAGCCTCTGCCCTCAACGCAAAACCTACGGAATTTCGTATTCGTGCGAAGACCCGCCCCACTTTCTCGGCTGTTACTCGGAATACCTCCACCTCCGCGCCGGGCACCCCATGATCAAGCTTGATCTCGACGTCTCCCACGAGGTCCTCGTCCCGGCGACATGCAGCGGCGCAACCGCCGCCCACGCCGTCGAAACCAGCGGCCTGAAACCGGGTAATAGCGCCATTGTTGTCGGACCCGGGCCGGTTGGACTTTTTGTGCTGGCCCAATTGCTCGACGCGGGAGCCGGTCAGGTTTGGATCGCCGGAACCGCTGCCGATAAAGGGCGTCTCAAAATGGCAAAAGAGTTCGGATCCGCCGGCGTTTTGAATGTCGACGAAATGGGGAAAAGTGAAATCGAAGAACTGGTCATGGATGAAACCCGTGGGCAGGGACCCAATGTCATTATGGATTGCACGGGTTATGCGCCCGTGGTCAACGAATGGATCGATCTCCTGGCTCCGGGGGGAACTTACTCAATCCCGGGAATCGCGACACCTCAGAACGAAATATCGCTCGAACTTTTCAGCACGCTCGCCCGCAAAGGGGCGCGATTGCAGGGAGTGTGGGTCAGCGATACCTCGCATCTCTGGCGAGCCGCCAACCTTGTGGCCAGCGGACGGTTTCCCTTCGAAAAAATGATCACTCACAAGTTCTCGCTCGAAGAAGCTACCGAAGGATTGAAGGTGACGGAAAGCAAGGAATCGATCAAAGCCGTTCTCAAGCCGTAATCCGTTCGGAACTTTCAAAAATTCCGGAGAATATGAACAAACCGAACAATATTGTCCTTATTGATTTCCCATTCGAGGTCGATGCCGCAGAGTTGATAAAATCGGCGCGAGTGCCGGAAGGGGGGGACGATGAGGAGGAGTTTCGGACGCTGTTCCGGCGGGCAATGGATGTGGCCCGTCCAAAAGCTCTTTACCGCCCCTGTTACGTCGAGCTCCTTCC
>JAGXLK010000129.1 GCA_018334735.1 Planctomycetota bacterium
AGGGTAGAATCTTTATTGAAGACCGTTCATAACCCTTCTCAGCCAAAAATCCGGGCTAAAAAAACGGCGCATAAATCTGACAACTTAAAATTAGTGATCAGCAACGAGGCGAACGCTACGTTGAGAAACGATTGGCTTTAACTGCTTTTTCACAAGGAAGATACAGACATCTTCCGGCACAGTAGCACCGGCCGGAAATTGCGAACACTTCTTGTTGTCGTAAACTCTTACGGCTGAACGGCATGCGCCATTTTATATAGCCTGCATCCGTAAGATGCAGGTTAGGCTGTCCCCGGACTCAGCCCCGTTTCCAAATATCCACCTCGACATCGTTTTCCAACGGTTTGCCGGGCGTGCTGCGGCCTTTGTTCACGAGATCCACAAGATGATTGCTCAACTTCTCCACGACGTCTTCGCGTTCTGATTCCAGATTATTCTGTTCCCCGGGATCTTGTTCCATATCGTAGAGTTGTATTGGCGGCAGGCCCTGTTCGATTGCCTCTTCGTCTGTAGGGCTCGCCCAGCCGCCGGAACCGGGGCATAAAACCAGTTTCCACTTGCCAGTACGGATGGCAAATTTGCCGGAGATGGAATGATGAATCACTTCTTCACGGGTCATCTCATCCCGACCATTCAGAAGTCGCAGAATGCTGAAACTATCCTCTCCCGACTCTTCCGGGATCTCTTTGCCAGTGATATCACCGCAGGTTGCCAGCAGATCGGTGAGACAGACGGCCTGAGTGCATTTGCTATCGGCCTGGATCTCTTTGGGCCATCGCGCGAAGAGAGGAATGCGGTGTCCGCCGTCCCAGGCATCGGCTTTGTAACCCCGGTAGTGCGCGCTCGGGTAATGCCCCATATCTTCAAGTTCCGGGACCCCGATGTAGGGGGCGCAGCCGTTATCGCTCGCGAACATTACGAGTGTATTGTCAGACGCGCCGCTTTCGTCGAGGGCGTCGAGGACATCCCCGATCACATCATCGGTCTCCATCACAAAATCGGCGTATAGATTCAGTCCGCTTTTACCTTTCCATTCATCATTCACAGCGAGAGGTGTGTGGGGAGACGTCAGCGGCATGTAGAGGAAGAACGGCGCCTCTTTGCGGGCGCTTTCTGCAATATAATCGCAGGCTCTATCCCTCAGCGCCGGCAAAATAGCTTCGAGTTTCCAGCCCTCAAGCGCCGGTCCCGGGACACTGGCCTGATTATTACCGATCAAATCCGCCGGGAGATATTCGGTCGGCATACCCTGCAAACGGTCGTCCTCGATGAAAGCATACGGCGGCCAGTTCGGCACGTCGACCCCGAAATACGTGTCGAATCCGCGAGTTATGGGCCCTCCATCGATCGGCTGCGAAAAGGCTTGTTCCCAGGTATCAAGCGTATTTTGCGTCACTCTGGGTGCAGGATTGTCACGGTCGGGCCGGAAACATTTGGACATTTCCAGCGGCCAATCCCACCCAAGATGCCATTTGCCAACGCAGGCGGAGTTGTAGCCGGCCTGTCCGAGCAAACGCGGCACGGTCAGTTGTTCGCGTCCTATCAGTGCGGGGCCGTAAGTGCCAACAATCCCCTTTTGCAAACAGCTCCGCCAGTTATAACGTCCGGTCAGAACCCCGTAGCGTGACGGGGAGCAGACCGAGGAACTTGCGTGGGCATCGGTGAACGTCATCCCCCCCGAAGCCAGTCGGTCCAGGTTGGGAGTGGGGATTCTGCAGCGGGGATTCAGACACGAGACATCGCCGTAACCAAGATCATCAGCGAGAATGAAAACGATATTGGGATTTTTCGCCATTATCTTCCCTCAACTTTGATTCTTCTTCTGTGACCCAGACCGGGCTTGACCAGGCTTGAGCGCCGGATTCGCAGGTCACGCGGAGGTAGTAGTATGCTTGTTTTCGCGAACCGCCGGGCAGTTCCATAAATCGGTTCTGCTTATCGGTGTCAGTGCAGGCAAAGTGTGCGTTCCATGTATCCGGGTTGAGAGTTTCAATCGTCTCGCCGTTACGCACCAGCTCGACGCTACGAATGGAAGACTTGGCCGCGACGAGGACGTCTATTTCTGGTTCCGGCGAAAGGTCTCCCGCCGAGATTTGCTCTCCGAACTGAACTCCGTCTATCATTCCGTGGAGCAGAATACGTTCCAGGCTCGTTGCGTAGCAATTTCTGGCCTGCAGATTCTCAAAAATGTTTCGTCGCGTGAGTTTATCAGCCCGGACGGCAGTAATGCCCGGCGGACGGTCGATGTGGCCGGGCTCCTCGCCAGCACCCGAGGGCATTGTTGCATGGGTGTCGGTCCCCGCAACAAACCCCAGAATCATGCCCCGGTTGAGAAAATCCACCGCGTAGCTTGGTCCCGAATGAATTTTCTGTAAAGGATTTGAATTGCCCCGGTATTCGGAAGTACCCCATTTCGAATGAATCTCAATCAGTGGCATGGCATCAGGCCCCGGATAGATATCGTCGGTGATTTCCCCATGTTTGCCGGTACGGGTGGTGTGGTGGGGAACGACGAAGAATTCTTCCGGATTGAGCAGTTGTTTGAGTTCTTCGCAAAGTGTTTTTACTGTGCCTTCTTCGTATTCATCCACGAAGTTCTCCGGGAAACGAACCATATACACGTTGTTGTCGCCTCCGGCGCCCCCCTTGAGTGACGCCTCGTAGCCCGGAAGCGTGACGAAGTCGGGTTCGTCGTGATGGAGCTCTGATACAGTGCGTTGTTCTTTCCACTTCGACCAATCACACCGTCCATTCGAGACGTGATCGGCCGCCGCAACCCAGTCGAGTCCGGTCAAGAATCTCGCGCTCGTATAACAAAAATTAAGCGATCGACATTTGTCAGGATGGCAATTGGAAAGCACCGTATGCACATGCGGGTCGCCCCAGTAAATTCCGGGCAATTTTTCTTCACTGCAGAGCGTCGGATTGGAATATGCCTCAATATCTCCTGCCTTGCCCTCGAAGCGGAAAACTCCTTCTTCTCTCAAACGTATCCCGGACACCTGCCCGATCGCAGGTTCGCCCGTTTCGAACCGGAGAAGCGATTGGCTCCCGCCCCCTCCCGGCGGTGTAACTTCCACCGAACCTTCGTACTCCAGTGAGGGATATCCCATCGAGTCAAGAATCGCAAGCTTGAGTTCGAAGGGTTGGCCGGGCCGGGTGATACTCGGCACAACCAGGCTGAGCAAAGCCGGGCTCCCGCCGGGCGCTTCCTGTTTGAGGATTTTTTCGTGCAACGGAGAGTATTTCATGTTTGGCTTGCTTCCATTAACGAATTAATACGAAAACCAAAATACTTTACGGCACCACATTCGGTCCGGTATCGGGTCCATTGCCCTCCAGCAGCGGATCATTGGTCTGACGCATCCACCGTTCCAAACGCGCCTGCATGGCCGCCAGAGGGCGTTCGCAGTCGGAGTCATCGGCCCGGTTCACCCGTTCCATCGGATCCATCACCAGGTCATAAAGCTGTTCCCGAGCAGGGAAATGGCCAGCCATTCCGTACTCCGTCATAACATCTCGACTCACAGCCGGTCCGGTGTTCGGAAGCGGGCGCTCCAGTGCGCTGGTGCGTGGCCATGCCCCGCCTTCGGCGCTGTGTGGAGGGAGGATCTCGTCGAAGCGACGAATGTACTTCCACCTCTCGGTGCGGACACATCGCTGGGGTTCGTAGACGCCATGGTAGTTTATTTCACCGTGGATCTCCTCGCGCACGAACTGCGTTTCACCGCGCACCATCGGCAGCAAAGACACACCTTCAACCCAATCCGGTCGCTCAATTCCGCTCATCTCACAGAGCGTGGGAAAGACATCGACGTGACTGACCAGGCCATCGAGAACCTGGCCTCCGGTGAATTCCCCCGGCCCCCGGCAGATAAGCAGCACACCGAGCCCGTGATCGGTGAGGTTGCATTTCATGCCGGGGAAATCGATCCCATGATCGGTCGTCGCAATCAGGAGAGTTCTATCTGCAAGGTCATTCTCTTCCAGTGCCCGCATAACGGTGCCGACACTGTAGTCGTATTCCCCCGCGGCGCGGATATAATCCGCCATATCCCGTCGTGTTTCCGGGGTATCCGGAAGTATGGCGGGGGGGCGCGCGTAGCGGCCATCGGTGTTCTCCGGATCCGGCGAAAACCATGCGGGGTCGTTCCCGCCCATAATCCGGTGCGGTTCCGAGGTACCCACCGAGAGAAAAAACGGTTCTTCGGGCCCGGACGACAAAAATTCGCCCGCTCGCGGCGCCACGGTCCGAGCCCGGTCACGGGCCTCATCGGGCAGATCGAGTATTCGGTCGTATCCGATTTGTTCGGCCCTATCGGCGACATGCTGGAATCCGCACAACGTGCTTTTGTACCCCGCGCGGCGGAGGGTATGGACGAGATGCTGCTGGTAATCGTTCAGCGCAAAACCGCCGAGATTTCTATTTGTTACCCCAAACATCCCGCATCCATGCGGAGACTGACCGGTCAGCAAAGCCGCACGACTTGGCGAACATGTCGGCCCCATGGAAAATGCTCGGCGGAAAACCACTCCTTCTTCGGCCAGTTTCTGCAAGTTCGGTGTTGGAACAGGATAACCGTAAGGCTGGATGTGGCGTCCGGCGTCGTGACAGTGAACGTAGACAATATTTGGGGTTGTCATTAAAGACAATCCTTTATGTCCTGGATAATCCGGAATCCAAACGAAACATCAGCACATCGATTAGAGCAAGATTATAAGGTTTTGCCCCTTCCACTGAAAGAAGCTATCTGCCTCACCGAGACGATGGATCACGGAACCAGGCCACGGAGCTCCCGATGCCCGTGGTATTTCCCGGCCGCAAGATAAGAAAACTATGAAGCCAAAAGGGACAAAATGAACTGAAGAGTCCCACAGGACTTTCAGTGCTGCCCCCGGCCTGAGATTCCAGGAGTCTCTTATACCATTTCCCGCCCTTCAGGCATAAGCCACAGTCTCCCAACTCACCGCAATTTCCCGTTCGCATTCGCGTCGATCACCAAACGGAAACCGGTCTGCACCCAGTTGGTGGTCCACGGCGGCTGGGGGAAGCGGAAGGTGGTGGTGGCGTGGCGGTGGTCCCAGAGGACGTTGCCGCCGCGGAGGATTTTGAACGTGCCCGAGTCGGGGCCAGTCGGATTTTTGGCCGCGGCGTTTTCGTACCGCGTCGGGTCGTACCAGTCGGCGACCCACTCCCAAGCGTTGCCGGCCATGTCGAGCGCGCCGTAGGGGCTGGCGCCCTCGGGTGCTGAGCCGACGGGCGCCAGGCCGCGCTCGAGGACGTACTGCTCCCACGGTTGGCGGGCGACCTTGTCCACGTCCCACTTACCGCCCCAAGGGTACTTGCGGGCGTCGGTGCCGCGGGCGGCCTTCTCCCACTGCGCCTCTGTGGGCAGCGACCCGCCGGCCCACGCGGCGTAGGCCGCGGCGTCGTACCAGTTGGCCAGCGCCGGATAGAGCCCCTTGTTCTCTTTCGCCGGCGGCTGGATAACATAGGGGAAGCCGGGGATCTTGATCCTGGCGTCACGGCCGGTGGCTTCGAGGAACTTCTTGTATCGCTCAACCGTGACCTGGTTCTTGTAGATCCAGTAGCCGTCGAGCTCGATCTCGCGGACCGGTTTCTCGTCGCGGTAGCGTTCGCTGCCGCGCGTGAATGTTCCGGCAGGGACCCAGACGAGCTCGGCGCCGTCGTGGGGGTTGATCGCCCGGCCGTCACCGATGATCTTCAGCGGCTTCGGTGCCCGCCCGACGGGCTCCTCATCGCCGCCCGCAGCGGCCAGGGCCTCCTCGGCATCGACCTCACGCTTCTCGCCATCCGTGCGCACGGCAAGGCGCTGTTCCGGCAGGGTCTTTTTTTCTTTGTCCATCACGCCGTTGTAGCGCAGGAACACGCGCACCATCGCCGCGGGATCGCGCGGCCAGACATCGTAATCCCCGGGCCAGTTCGGCCGGCGACGCCAGTCAAAACGCCCCGTGGCGCTGAGCTGCATCTCCCCCTCGGGTGTGATCTGCGGGTCCATCTTGTGCTGACTCATGTCGAACTGCTCGGATCGACTGACCAGGTCGGGCAGAAACTGCACGTTTTTCCAGCCGGCCGCGGGTGTGCGCAACTCGATCACAATGCCGTCGCCGCGATCGACCGTGACGGTTAGCATGCCGTTTTCGCCGGCCTCGTCGGCCGCGGCTTTGAGCTCGTGCTTAATCGCTTTGGTGCGATACAGCAACTCCGAGCCCTCGTAGCTCTTGTCAATGCCGCCGCCTTTGACATGCACGCGCGCTGCCGCCGGATTGGGCAGGCGGAACTCCCACTGACCATTAGCCCTGGTTTTTTTCCCGGTGAACCGCCGGCTCACGGTCAGTCCGTTTTCTTCGCCGGTGATGTCGCGGAGCATCTTGTCGGGGCGGCCCCACGCGTAGAACCCGCCGCCGAAGAGCACGTCCGTGCGCACATGGCTCGCGCCGTTTTCCTGCACGCGCTGGATATGGTTGCGCGCGCCGAGCATGTCGCTGTAGCCGTCGCCGGCCAGAAGCTCCTTGCCCGTCGGCTCGTGCACGAGGCTCACGATGCGCCCGCGGTAGTTGGGTACAACATCGGCGCGCAAATCGCCGGCCTGCACTTCATAAATCCGTCCGCCGGCGCGGCGCT
>JAGXLK010000130.1 GCA_018334735.1 Planctomycetota bacterium
CTCCGACCTGGACGTTCCACTCATCGTAATAATATCCCACGGGCCGTGCCCCTTTTCCCTCCGGCTTTTCTTCTTCTTCCCCTTCGTCCGAACCGCCTTCTTCGGCTTCCGGAGCCGTTTCTTCTTTCTCGGCTTCTTCTTCCCGCGCTTCCTCTTCGTCGGGAGGCTCACTTTCGCTGGCCTGGTGCAGATCCGCCGTGAGCTGATCGGCCCCGGCAGTCGTAATCGTCATGGGAAATATCGGGTCGGGGAAGAAACACACGGCCCGAGGCAGATTCAATCGAGGCACATCCTGATGCTGGCGGTGGTAACTCTCGGCCAGAAGATCCCTTGTCGTCTCAAAATTGTCGCTTTTGGAAGCGACCTCCCTTATGAGGCCGGCAAGTTCCCGCAGCTCAACTGGCGCTTCGAGTTCCTGACCGAGCAACAAAGCCATCAGCGTATCAGAAGCAGAAATGGGGGGCGACCCTCGAAACTCAAGATCGACCAACTGCTGGAGCCCGTGCTCCATTCCGGGGAAATGTTGGTGACAAAACCGCATGGTTCTATAGAGTTCGGCAACATAGAAAAGCGAGCAAACGGGCGTCGTCGGCATTTGCATGCTGTCAAAAAGGTTGCAGCAAGTCTCAAGCCCATCCTGGCCATGCCTTGTGGAGAAACTATCCGCCAATTGGGAAGCACAGGCGGTGGAGACCATGGTCTTGTAGGCCTGTTCATTGAGTTCTCGCTCCGGGAATTCACTGATCTTTTGAGGGAGGTACATTGCGTGTCCGCACGCAACCAGCACGCTTCCTCGTTCCTGCAGATCGTCGGAATCGAGGCGTCCGAGGTTGTCGACCTCCATTTTGTGCCCGGAAACCGCCTGACCCAGGCGCTCCATACCCGACTTGCAATCCGAGAGGGCGGCTTGAGAACTCAGTTTTTCAATATAAATCCGCGAGGTATCCAGTTCTCCTGCCAGAAAACGCCGGGCCGATTCGGGGTTCCGACGCTGCAGTGTGAGCGCATTGGCGATGTACTGGCGCATAGCATCGTGATCGAGCTCTCGCGCAAGCTCTTCGTACCCCTCAAGCAAGGGACCGATTAATTCCGGCTCTTCTTGCTCAAGATACGCAATCAAATCCAGCGCGAATTCGACATCTTTCGGTTTTGTCCCGAGACGCCCTTCGCCGCTGAACTCGAAGAATCGCGCTCCAAGAAAATACCGTTCCCTCGCCAATTGCAGCCCCGTCCGACTCCAGCGTTCAAATAGGCGGGGGAGTCTCATAATCCATCGGTATTGCCCCTTCAAAGCGGCTAAATAGCTTTTCAGAACCATGTCGAAACCGGATTTGTCGCTGTGACTGAGGATCTCAAAAAAATCCTCCGTTACCTCCTGGTTCTCCTCTCCCAGAAGGTCGGCTTCGAAAAGTTCAACGATGATCTCGCGAAAAAGTTCCTGGTACCCCCAGGTAACGCCACGCAGGTCGAATTTCATGCGTTCCATCAATTCAGCAACCGGGGAAGAACTTTCTTGACTGTTATTTTGAGAGGACATCTGATGGGGAGAGAGTTCTATTCATCAGGGATTGATGGCTCGACCGTCGACTTTTCAGCGTGTGGCGAGTCATTTTCTTGTTCACTTTCCGCCGGGAAATACAAATTCAAGATGTCCTCGACCGACGCCATAATTTCGTTGTCATCGGTGAGAACGCGAGAGATCGCTCCAACGCACGCATCACGCGGCGCAACACCCCCGACAATCAGCTTCGCCGCGTAAACAAGAAGCCTTGTGCTGGCCCCCTCTTCCAAACCGTATCCTTTGAGATTTCTGATCTTTTCCCCCATCTCGGCAAGGGTGCGGGCCAACCTTTCTTTGATTCCTGCTTCTTCCATCACTATGCGGGTTTCCAGATCGACCGGGGGATAATCAAAACTAATGGCAGAAAAACGCTGTTTGGTGCTTTCTTTTAAATCTTTTCTGACATTCTGGTAACCCGGGTTGTAGGAGAGAACCATCATAAAATCGGGGTGGGCGCGGATCACTTCCTGAATCTTATCGATATACAGTAACCGGCGGTGGTCTGTTAGAGAATGGACAATAACGGTCGTATCGTTCCGGGCCTCGACAATTTCATCCAGATAACAAATCCCCCCATAACGAACCGCGAGGGTAAGGGGGCCGTCTTCCCAAACCGTTTCATTTTGTTTAAAAAGGAAACGACCCACTAAATCAGCCGCAGAGAGATCCTCGTGGCACGAAACGGTAATCAGAGGCAGTTCCATCTCGTATGCCATGCGTTCGACAAAACGGGTTTTCCCACAACCGGTCGGCCCTTTGAGAAGAAGCGGAATTTTCTGCTCAAAAGCACTTTTAAAAAAGTCGGTTTCACCTCCCACGGTTACATAGTGGGGCTCTTCTTCAACGAGAAACTGATGTGTTATCTCTGGATGTTCCCGATCCTGCGGGGCACTATCGCTCATTTGCATTCACCTTCTGCTGTAGGGGTGCTATTCCTGCTCCGTCCGCTCCCCTTTTCGACAAAAGCAGGATCTTCAGTACCTATTTTGCAGCATTCCGAGGCATCTTTCCAGCCAATATGTACTGAGGCGAGATATCAGCATTGCGCAACCAGACGAGGGATATTACAGTAAACTCTCGGCTTTGCAAATCCGTGCCGGTTTTTACGCCCGAACCCCTTGTCTCCGCGAGGTGCATACGTGAACAGCCCGGAACTCAACTTCGGATTGAAAATCCCACTTGGGGCCAGCCATTCCCAACAGTGGCTGGAAAGGTTATGGGGTGCTGGTTTTTCGGGGAGGTTAACCCTCGAGTACGAACCGGAGGCCATCAAGAAAGGTGGGGGAATCAGGAAAGTACTCCAGCACTCTGTAAAACGACTAAGGGACTGGAAAAACTCCTGGCTTTCTCAAAAGGGGAGCAGACAGAATGAAGCCCGGTTTTAGAACGCAAGCGAAGGCGGAGTCGGATGACTTTCGGGTTTCTTCTCGATGGAGAAACGCCACGGATAAATATGGTTTTTAAGGCGAACCGCAGCGGTCTCCCAGGGGGTATTTTTATGGCGTTCGATGACCAGATCAATGTGCTGAAGGGCTTCGCTGTATTCGCGCTTGGCCTGTCGCGGACCGACATAATCACTGGGAATCTTGCCGTGATGCATTACGCCCCTGTGTTCCTCCGGGATCACTTTATCGGATGATTCCCAGCCCGCTTTAAGTGCCTCATGATACTGACCCAGCATAAACCTCAATCGGTACAATTCGGCGAGCGTCAGCTCGGCATGGGCTCTCCACCGGTCGGCGTTGTGAATGTCTCCGGCACGGTATTCTCGCAGGGCTGTTTTGAGAGTCCTTATCCGCGTCGCGCAATAATCACGTCCATGTCGACTCATGGAAAGTTGCTTTTGGATTTCTTTCGGATTGTGCAGATAATGTCGCAGATAAAAATGCCCGATTTCGCTCCATATCGTTTTGAGATGATTGCGAAGCCGCCGATTTGTAATACGCTTTTTGTACTGATATCGATTACAAATATCGGGTTTATATTTGGCGTATAGCTTCTGTTCATCGTAATCGGATTCCGGTTTAATGAGGAAATAAATTCCTCCGCTCCCAAGAACCAGCCGATTCAACCCATACATCCCGAATCCGGAAGAGATTTTGTTCAGGCTTCCGCCCCAATAGCTCCATCGCCACCAATTAGAGCCCCACCAAAGTTCCGGACGTGGGCACTCGGGCCCTCCATCAGCCCAGCCCCACGTTGTTTTCCCTTCGAATCCACGCATGGCAGCGCGATCTTCACCGCGCAACAATTCCATATCAATTTTCATTGTGACGAATTTTTTCTGGGCGCAGAAGGTTCCCTCGTAACCGAATACATAAAATCGTGCGTGCGCTCTCCGTAGCCTCGTAAGCGTTCGCTCAAGGACCTTCGTGTCCTTTGTGTCATCTCCCGATTCGTCGGTTAGAGACGCAATAAGCAGATTATCATAATCCTGCCCTTCGAATCGATTCAGGACGGATTGAATTGCCGCGCAAACGTTCTCCTGACCAGAAACATCTACACTCACGTTGCGAAGAGCTGATTTCACATATTCCAGATTATTGCTGGGATGACAGTTAAACTTGGGTTCACGGCCATATTGCACCACCACCCATCGCCCATTTTTTTTCAGGCTGCTCGGCAAATTCTTATCGATGGACTCAAAATACGCGTCCATTCGCTGGATCAAACGCGGGAGATCACCGTAGATAACGCTCCGGGATTGGTCGATTAATAATGCCACAAGGGTTTTTCCGCGTGAAACGCTATTGATCGTTATCACTGCGAATTGGTCAACGGCTTCATCCATATTTCTTTCGCCGCCCATACCAGACGCCAGGCTAAAAGAATCTCCCCTGTTATCGCCGCCCAGGTCTCCGGCTCCAGCTCCCCTTATAGCTGACCTGAGCCCGAGGATGTCGAGATTGTTTATTGCCACGTCTGAAGCCTGACTGGCAGCCCCCTGATGCCCTTCCCCGGCCATGCCCTGCCCGCTGCCGCCCATCGAAGTGCTCGCTGTTGTAGGAAGTTCCTGTTCTTTCTTCAACGTCTGGTGCTTGATTTCCGCCTCTTCTATGTCCTCTACATTCAACACAATCTTGCGGGTCACGTTTCCTGGTTTTTCAACCGTGAAAAACGCCAGCAGAGCGATAATCAAAACATGAAATAGCAAACTGATAGCCAGAAATGGACTATCGTCGATAAACCGTAATATCGGATTCTTGGCAGATTCCCGCTTTACGCTTTCGGAATGGATTTGGGCGGACTGCCCGGGCTCATGTGAATAAGACATATAACAACCCCTTTGCTCTGGAATTCAGTTGTTTACACTGCAACAAAGTGAGTTTGAACAATATACTCCCACAACTAATATACCCCTTACGGCCTTCAATATCAAGGCTTGGATTCCAAAAAATCTTCGTTATCACTTGACTTTTCCCCGGCCGCTTAGACAATACCTACAAATCTCGCAATACACGATTCTCTTACATGCGGAGGCCTCTTTCACCATGGTAGAATCATTAGCAGGACCGGCAGCTATCTGGAAAATAATGATCATTCTGATCCTGGGTTCTCAACCAGCCGCCGAACCCGAGCAACACATAAGCCTCCGCCAATTGTCATCGCCCGAAAATCCCATTTATGCGGAGCTCGACCTCAACGCCCTGCGTACCAACCTCCAGAACCACCCGAAACTCCAGCAAAAAATCTACGGGAATGAGGATCCGCGGCGGGCTTACGAACAAGCCATACAAAACGCATCGACACTATTGAGATTGAAACCGGCACTGATTCACGAAATGGTTGGTTCCATTCATCAAGTAGCTTTCTGCTTGCACGGATTCGGGGAAGATGAAGAAACGTTCCGTTTCCTGTTCTTGTTTCGATGTTCCAACGAGAAGCATCTCCTCAACGCTTTTCTCAAAGCCATTCCGTTCCCACGAACGGCATTGCAATACCAGGGAAAAACAGTTTATCAATTTGGAGACGACCCGGACGAAAGCCTATGGGTCTCTCACGCCAAGGGCGTTATTGCCATCGCGCGTGATCACTTGCTCATACAAAAGTTCCTGATGGATGCTCAAAACGCGCGACCCGTTCCGTCAAAACAAGCCGTCCTGTTTCAGGCAGATATCAATTGCCAGCAGCTCTTCAACGAAGCTCTCACCGTTGAATCCATGGAACTCGAAGAGTTGCTCGTCATGTTGTCGCTCGTCGATGCGGCTTCCTGGCGTCACCTCAGAGCAAGTTTTGACGGCAGGATTCTGGAACTCCGAGCCGAACTCGAACCCGGCGGCCGCGCGTTGAACACCCTCAAGGGCGACAAATCCATGCCGAAGCTCGCACGAATTATTCCGCAAAAAACCTTGCTGGCTGCCGCGACCAACCTGCCAGACCGAAAGGCAGCGTCCCGTGCCACGCGTCAGACCACGAATCAAATCCTGGCCGTCGTGGGAGACGGCGACGAAATTCAGGAACTCTGGGAAAAATTCCGAGAAGAGACAGGGCTCGATCTGGAAAAAGACATTTTTGACAACCTGGCGGAAATCGGATTCGTCATGACTCAACTCGATGACGATGCCTTCTTGCTCCTGGGGCGGGTCATCAATCCCGATAGCGCGCGCAGCACTATTCAGTCCTTTATGAACCAAATATCGAGAAGCGAAGGCGTCCGCCCCACAACACTCCACGGCGCGAATGTCTGGGAAGATTCAGGCGGACGTATCGCCCTGAAAGGCCATACGGTCATGGTCGGTTCCAGCCGCTGCGAAATTTTCGAAACGCTCCTTAAACGTCCTGCCCGCCAGACCTCTTCCATTGCCACCGCCATATCAAAACAACATCCAAAAGCGACAAAAATGTTCATGTTCAATGCCGGTGCCCTGATTGGATCAGCTGACGCAGAACCTCTGCTTGTCGGATTTCATTTCGAAAAAAACGAATTCGTTGCTCGAGCCCGCTTCGATCCTGAGAAGCTCATCAGTTCTTTCGAAATTCCTCTGCGAAAGGCGCGTAGCAATGCAAAACGGCTAAATTGTATGAACCACCTGCGGCAGATCAGCATGTGCTGCATGATGTACGCTAACGATCACG